>CAZVCD010000031.1:0-19913 GCA_964625675.1 uncultured Victivallales bacterium
ACTATATAAATACATTATAATGTATATAATATTTGTTTTCTTTATGAAAAGTCTTTTTTTATAAAAAAAATCTAAATTTACAAAGATATCTGCTTATGGCATTGTTTTTCTATTAATTAATAAACTATAATTATATCCAAAGTAAAATGGTTTTCGATAAACAACAAAAATAATTGAGGATAAAACAATGAAGAAAAAACTCTTAATCATCAGCAGCGTAATCATTATCATTATTCTGGGAGTAGGCTACTACCTCTTTACAAATCTCGACTCAATAGCGAAGTCTATTATTGAAAGTGTAGGAACAAAGGCATCCGGAACAAAGGTAACTGTAGGAAGTGTTAAACTTGCTATAACAGAAGGAAAAGCAACTATATACAACCTTCGTTTTGCAAATCCAAAAGGTTTCTCCGATAATTCTATGATTGACTGTGGAGAAATCACAGCTCAGGTAGACTACAAAACTGGAGCTATAAGTAAAATACACATAGGAAGCCCCCATTTCTTATTTGAACAAAAAGGCATAAATAACAATTTTGCTATATTGCAGAAAAGCTCTAAAAAGCAAGCAGACGAAAAACCTGTTGAAGAAGCGAAGCCAGAAGCAAAAAGTAAAGATAAAACTCCTCCCAAGGTTTATCAAATAGATTCTTTCAGCATTGATGATGCGCGAGTTGACTTTACTTCTCTAGACACCAAAGACTCAGGAGAAGTCACGGTTAGCAAAATTAGATTTAGTAAATTAAAGGGCACTCCTGAACAAATTATGGAACAAGTAATAACTCAACTTACAACACAGATAATATACGAAGTTTCCAAAAAAATAGCAGTAAAACAACTTGAAGGTTCAATTAAAGGACCTGCAGGAAAAGCCATCGGTAATGCACTAAAAAATTTATTTTGACAATAAAGAGGATAATACCATGAAATTTATTATTACTTCACTCATTTGCTTTTTTACCCTATCTACTGTTTTTGCTCAGGAAGCTCCGAATAATTTGGAGGATTCTTCAACAGGTACAACTGGATTTAAAAAAGAAGCAATAGACACATTTACTCCAAAAGACGACAAAAAAGAATTCCCTGGAAAACAAGACAATATTAATGCTAATGACAAAATTAAATCTTTCCCAGCAGAAACAACTACTCAGAAAAATAAAGAGGAAGAGAAAATAGAATATCCAAGAACATCTACTCAAGAAGCACTAGCTCCGAGAACTAAGTCAAAAGAGCATACGTTGAAAGCAGTTGAATTCAAAACAAGAACTCTTAGCCATCCACGAAAGTTAAACGTATTAAATATAGAAAATTAAAAAAGTCACTCAAGGTGTTTCAGGGTAGGTAGGGATAGCTCTCCGAGCTGTCCGAAACAATAAGCGGCGGTTTAGGGACAAACCGCCCTACCTAAATGAATGATAAAATTGGCAAGTTTCAACTTGTCTTGGAGGCCTGGTTTGTCAAAAAAAGCTGAAGGATTAGCTAGTAATAATATAAAAAGATTGGTAATTAAGTTTTCTATTCCAGCTATATTAGCACTTCTTATTCAGTCATTTTATAATATAATAGACACCGTTTATGTAGGACATGCCATAGGCAGCCTGGGTATCGCTGCCATGACAATAGTATATCCAATTCAACTATTGATGCTTGCCATAGCCAATCTTGCAGCTATTGGTGGTGGTGCTTTAATCTCTATATCTCTAGGTAAAAAAGATTACAATCACGCAAATAAAATTGCAGGAAATGTACTTATATCAGTAGTTGTTGCTGGCATTATTTTAACTATATTATCTCTAATTTATATTGATCCTATAATCACCTTCTTTGGAGCAAGCCCTAGAGTCTTTCCGTTCGTTAAAAATTACATGTCAGTGGCATTTTCATGTACGATTATAACGTTGCTTCTTCAAGCCATTTTTCCCCTTTTAAGAGCGGAAGGAAAGCTTAAAATTATAATGGTGACTACCATTCTTTCAGTTGTGTTGAATATAATTCTTGCTCCGATTTTTCTTTTTCAGTTTAAATGGGGAATGTGGGGGGTAAGTATTGCAACTCAGACGTCTAAACTACTTATATTAGTAATCATCATTTTTTACTACTTAACAGGTAAAACTATTATTCAGACCAAACTGAAACATTTTATTCCTGATTTTAAACTAATTACTAAGTCCGTACTTCTTGGGATGAGTTCATTTATAAGAACTGGAGGATCAGCACTTACAAATATTTTAATTATCTATATAGCGGGGAAATATGGTGGCCCGGAAGGAATCGCAGCATTTGGCCTGGCTTTCAGAATTATAATTTTCCTTTTTATGCCTATTCTTGGTTTTATTCAGGCTAGTCAACCCATTATAGGTTTTAACCTTGGTGCTAATAGGAAGCATAATATCAAAAAGACTTTGAACTTTACAATGACAGTAAGTATATGTCTATCGCTTGTATTTCTTTTTTTTGTAGTTGTGTTTATTAATGATATTGTGATACTGTTTGGTAATAATCCTATGATAATAAGAGACACTCCAAAATATCTGATAGGATTGACCATAGCCTTACCTTTAATCGCATTTCAGGCAATTATATCTGGATATCTGCAGGCTGTTGGTAAAATAGTTGCATCAAATATTGTAACTGTTCTCAGGCAGTTCCTATTTTTTATTCCTTTGATGCTAATACTATCCTATTATTTTAAAATGAACGGATTAACAGCTTCATATTTTGTAAGCAACCTTATAACATTCACTATTCTCTTCATATGGATGGAAAGAGAGAAAAGAGTTTTTTTATCGAAATAAAAATATCTTCGGTATGTTCCATTCCTATTGAATCTTTTCCAGCAATAACTTATAATTATTCTATAAAGCTAATGAGAATCATATTTCATAGACCACCAGTGTTGGCAACCATGTTTAAGCAGATCATATTACTGAACCTCTTTTGTCCGGCTAGTGCTTTTTGTAAAAGGAGAGAAAATGGAACATCTACAAGAAAAACCGCAGGGAGCTGAACGACGTAAGCGCCCACACATAAACATTGTAATAGCCTGCAATGTAGCTCTCGAAGGAAAAGGCGAGGAACAGACTTATTTTACTAAAAACATCAGCGCAGGGGGACTCTGCATTCTTGTAACACAAAAGGTTGAAGTTAACACAATTATACCGCTACGCATAAAAATTCCCAGCGAAGAATCCCATATTCTTACCAAAGGAAAAGTTGTTTGGAGTAACAAGTTTGAACTTGGTATGAAAGGTGGAGATCGGTTTCATATAGGAATAGAATTCACAGAAATATCAGCTAGCGACCGCAAGCGAATTCATGATTACATCGCTGAATATATTGAGAGATAATAATCTTATCAAAAATAATTCAATGAGATTTAATAAGAAAAATCATGTTTAAGAAACAAAATATATAATGAAAACTTATAAATGTTTAACAACTTAGAAAAAATCAACCAACGGCCCAAAGCCTTTGAATTTTATACAGCAGAAGAACTATGGACAGATGAATATACATCAAAACGTATGCTGGAATTTCATTTGAACGAATCTGTAGATCTTTCCTCAAGGAATAAAAAGTTTATTGAACAATCATTAGAATGGATAGTTACACGTTTTAATGTTACCGAGGAAACTAAAATAGCAGATTTTGGTTGTGGCCCGGGCTTATATACTACACAATTAGCAGAAAAAGGAGCTAATATTACCGGGATTGACTTTTCTAACAATTCTATCCAGTATGCAAAAAACATCAGCGAGCAAAAAAGACTAAACATTAATTACATTCAAAAAAATTATCTTGAATTTGAGACAGAAGAAAGATTTGATTTGATAATAATGATCATGTGTGACTTTTGCGCATTATCACCAGCGCAGAGAAAAACATTATTAAAAAAGTTTAATAATTTTCTCAAACCAGGTGGATCTGTATTGCTAGACGTGTATTCTTTAAACGCATATGATAAAAGAGAAGAAAAAGCAACCTATGAGCATAACCTGCTTAATGGTTTCTGGTCTTCAGAGAAATATTATGGTTTCCTTAATATTTTTAAATATAAAAAAGAACGAGTAATTCTTGACAAATATACTATTATAGAAAGAATAAGAACTAGAGTTGTATACAATTGGTTACAGTATTTTAGCATAAGTTCACTTAACAAGCTGTTTCAGAACAATGGATTTCGTATAGAAGAGTTTTATTCAGACATTGCCGGCAAAGCTTACTCGCCAGAATCAGATGAAATAGCCATTGTAGCCCAAAAAAATAATTTATAATATAAGAGATAAAAACATGAAAAACTTTAATAGACCAAATGAAAAAATAGAAGTCAAAAATACACTGATCAAAGATATCAATTCCTCAATGAAAAAGATTAAACTCAGGGGACAGGTTAACAGAATAATACAAACCGGAGGCCCTACTATCTTTTTTGTTTCAGATGGAACAGGAAATTTTTCTCTAAAAGGTTTTATAAAACCGGGGGAACGCGCTTACCCTGAAATAGAAGAAGAAGCAATAATAGAGGCTACCATTGAAGTAGGAGAGTTCAAAGGAGAAATTGAGGGCGAAATAAGATCTATTAGACTGTTAAATGAAACAGAAATGCAGGAACTGCAAAATACTATAAAAAACGTTGAACTTGAAAGAGCAAAAGTAAATGATATAGGATTTCTGGTAAAGAGTGAAATTTTAGATAAATTAAAAGATCGTTTCCTGCAGGCTGCTGTTCAAATCAAGCTGGCTATTATTCAAAACAGGCCAATTATTGTAAGGCACCATAATGACTGCGACGGATATTCTTCAGGATCTGCTCTTGAAAGTGCTATTGTTCCGTTAATTATAAAACAGCATCAGGCATTAAAAGCGCCTTGGGAATTCTTTCTTAGAGCACCCTGTCAAGCACCATTTTATGAAATTGAAGATTCCATAAGAGATACAGCCAACTCCCTCCGCAATGTAGCAAAATTTTCAAACAAGATGCCTCTGATTATTATTGCGGATAACGGTTCATGCGAACAAGATTTAATGGCAATTAAACAGGGCAAAATTCACGGAGCAGATTTCATTGTTATTGACCATCATGGTTTTGATAAAGATGTAATTTCCAGTGAAGTATTAGTTCACATTAACCCGTTTTTGGTTGGAGAAAGTGGTTCCAAAATGTCTGCCGGAATGCTTTGTGTTGAGCTCGCAAGATTCATCAATAATGATGTAAAAAATATTATTCAAATAGCTGCAATGAGTGGATATGCAGATAGGATTGATTTAGCCAACAAAGATCTAATGGAAAAATATTTAAACCTTGCAAACAAGGAAGGTTACACAAAGGAATTACTTTCCGATATTAGCCTTGTAATAGAATATGTTTCTTCCAAAGTCAGATTCATGGAGGTCAGGGAATACATTGAAGTAGTGTTTGGTCACCCAAGAGATAAACAGAAAGAACTCGTTTCTCTTATGGCCCCCTATATTAGAGAACTTGACAGAAAAGGCCGTGCTATCGGCAAAGTCGGAGCAACACAGGAAAAAATCGGCAATATAACACTGCAGTCAATTGAAATTGAAAAGTCTTTCCCCGGATTTGGCTTTTTCCCAAAACCCGGAAGAGCGGTTGGCCTCATTCATGACAGTTATCAGAAAGAATCAGGTGTTACGGCTCTAATTACAGTCGGAATAATGAACACTGCAATGACAATTAGAGCAACAAATGATGCAAATTTTTCTGTTCATGATTTAAAACACTTTTTGATGAAAAAATTACCTAATGCGTTTATTGAAGGCGGCGGTCATAAAAATGCAGGTTCTTTGAATTTTCTACCATGCAAAAAGGAAGAAGTAGTTAGATTATTTAAAGGGTTTCTTGCTAATAACTAATCAAAGTATGAGCGAATAATGCTGTATTCAGAAAAAGAATTTGAATTTTTTTTAAATCATGTGGAACATCTTGAAAAGTATAAAGATGAAGCTGAAAAAGATCTGGCCAAGGTGGAAAATCTAGAGTTTTGGAAGCCTACTCCATATGAAAAATATGTTATTCCTGCATTTCGCCTTGCCAGCTACTACGAAAACTCAAAAGATGTAACTTTACTTAACACAGCCGACCTACACGTTCATACCAATGTATCTGATGGAGATATGTTAAACCGTGTCCTTGCTGCCGCTACATATCAAAAGCTTGACGCAATTGCAATAACAGATCATGATAACATAGAGGGTTCTATTGAAGCAAGACGACAAGTTCATAAACGCAGATTAAAATTTGCAGTTGTTCCAGGTACTGAAATATCATCTAAAGACGGCCATATTGGAGGACTGTTTATTACAAAAGATATTTCCGACAATCTAAGCGCAAAGGAAACCGTAGATCTTATACATGAAGCAGGAGGAATAGCAGTAGCTCATCATCCCTATGCTCCACCTTTTATTGAAAAGATTTTCAGGGTAAAATTAGGTTGTGGTGATTTAATAAAAGACGTACCGTTTGACGCCATTGAATGCACCAATGCAGTACCAGGTTATGGGGCACATTATAATATAGCAGCTAGAGAAGCTATGAGAAAGAATCATATACACGTTGCTGTTACAGGAAGCAGTGATGCTCATACGGCGGCGCTTGTCGGCAAAGGCAAGACTTATTACGCAGGCAATTATGGTGTCAGTTCCCTTTACACTATGCTGAAACTTGGACAGACACAAGGAAGCGAAGGTTACTGGACTTTTGCTGAAAAGATGATTTATCGTATGAAATTCACAAAAAACATATTTCTTAATATACTAAAAAAATTCCCTTCTATAAACTAATTGAATCACAGTTTGGTCTTATATTGAATCATCTAAAATTAGTAAGTTGAGATTTCTGTATTACTCTTAAGTAACTTCACTACATCATATTGAATGCAAATATATAATTTGTTAAGAGAAGTTTATTAATTCTATCAAGCTACTAAAGGGTTAAAGATATGAATATTAAAAGCAAAACTTTGTTTTTGAACTTAATAATTCGAAAACGTCTATGAAAACATATCCTAAAGGACACCTGCTATGCGTTAACCATCATGGACTTTATGAACATGTTGGTATTTCTGATGGCAATGGATATGTTTACGAAAACGCATATAGAACAGGTGGTAGAGGCAAGGTGTCGCTAAAAGACTTCTCCGATAGGAAAAAGATAATAGATATTGGAATTATTCCTGGTAGTATTGAATCTGATCAAATAATAGAAAAAGCAGAAATGCTAATATCTGATAAAAAAAGATACAATCTTATTTTTAATAATTGTGAACATTTTGTTCGTGAGGTTTGCGGGGTAGATATTAAAAGCCCACAAATTCAGCATGCTATTTTTTCTGCCGTCAGCACTGCCATCGTATTGAAAGCCAAAGATCCAAGAATAAAAGGTATCGCTACAGGTATGGCAGCAGGAACACTGCTAGCAAAAAGTAATAAAAACGTTATCAAGAAAAGCCTTATCGGTGCATCTTTCGGCTTATTAATTGGAATGGCTTTGCACTATAGAAAAGAACAGAAGAAAAAAGAATATAATAAATAACTTATACAGAAGCTGTGTCATACAGTATTAAAAAATCTCCGGTATATTTTATTTAATCTTCTGAAATAAACTGTACACAGGAATTAAGTCTATCAAGACACCAGACGGCTTTATGCAAATATTTGATAAACAGATATTCTTCGGAGTTATTACTTAATAAAATTCTTTTCTTAAAATAAATTTCAAGCAGCTGTTTACTGAGATATTTTTTATTGTCCTGCTTTTTATTGTACATATTTTTAAGCAATGTCATATTTGTTTTAATAAAATCGCCGCTATTTATGTTTTTTTCTGAATAGTGATTGGATATGTAAGTTAACTGTTTAGTTGTTTTTAACAAAATATCATTATAAAAGATAATATTTTTATAAATGGGTTCATAACTATCTATAAAGTTAAGTTCATAGCCTGCAACAATAGATAAATTCTCAAGATCTAAAGTATCAGACGAAATAGAATATATCTTATCCAAATATTCATTTTTTATTCTTCTTCTACCTAAGAAGTTACTGCAAATTGATTCTATTGCTAAAATATTATTGTTAAGCATATCTTTCAGTAAAACAGTCGTAGTATACTTGGGCTTTGTCGATTTTGGAAAAACTAATACTTCAACGAAAACCAGAATTGATGCCCCTAAGACTGTACAAAATATCCTGCTAATGTTAAGATTAGCCAGGTTGATAGTATGATTTGAAGGCGTAGTGATACCAACGACCATTAAAAGATATATCGAAATAAACAGCGTAAGATAAAAATAATTGTTGCCTGTTATAAAATAGGTATAAAAAGCAAGAAAAAAGAACAATGGAGAGATATACAGAAAGTAATGAGAGTTAAAGCTGAACAATGTCAAAATATAAGTTCCGAAAATCAGTCCAAGCAAGGAACCGATAATACGACTGTTTATCCTCGCCATGATAAAACCATGGGCAGCACCTGCCAAGTAGATAATGGCAATTGTTAACATTATCCAATATCCCTGCTGAATATGAAATAGCCTCTGCAAAAACATTCCTATTGAAAATGCCAGTGCAATTCGAATAGCTTCCTTTCGATATACAGATTTTGGTTTTAAATATAAGTAATTCATTTCTGCAGTTGGTAATTGTTAATGATATCCATATCCTTCATTAAGTTTTTCAATGAAAAATAATTGTTAAAGCTGAGTTTTTTCTGTAAATTGCTGCTCATATTTTTTGTTTGGAGGTTTATAGCTTTGTCTGAACAAAGTGAGCAATAGATTTCATCAAAGTTTTTCTCTATGATCTTTATATCCGTAATACATTCTAAACAACTAAAATGCCTGTCTGGTTTAAGTATTGTAACAGCTCTGGACGTTTTTATCATAACATCCAAAAGTTTGGACGCATGTTGAGCAAAATCCTGATTGTTTTTTAGTAAATATTTATGCCTTTTAACTAAACATACGGATTTCAGGGTAAGTTTTTTAATTCTTATTTCTGAGACGGATACTCCATCGCTGCAACCTGGATTATCGGATAACTTGAGTTTATACAGATTGTTCGTCTCATGGATAAGAAGAAGAAGCATTTTTTTTATCTTATACCTGGCTGTCAATTCTTTAATAACTATGACTGTAACGATAGCAAGTATAGCAGCAAGATAAGATTCAATAGTTCTGTTTATTGCAGATATCGCCCCCAAGGGCATATGGAAAGATAATGAACATGGCAGCAATGCAAAAGAGGCTAAATATCTTGTTTTGTATGATGCGAAAATGAAATAAATAGTTAGTGCCACCCATATTATTTGGAACACAGGCTGGTTATGCAGCATTATTGTTCCAATATAAAATATAGATATGATGGTAGAAGTAATAAATGATATTTTGATTATTTTTTTACTCTCGAGTTCCTTGAATACTATTGCAACTATGATGCCGGGAGCAAGTACAATCAGCATTGAACATGGGAACCTTAATACAAGCCAAAGAAAGAGCCCTAAAAAGTTGGAAGCAAGCATAGCGAAAGCCTGACTGAATATTTCCAAATCAGGATCTCTATACTGGAAAAAGCTAAAAGTTCTTTTCATTATACATGAGGTATTTTTTTAAAGTATTTTTTATATTTAAAACTGCAGATATTGCCAGAAAAACTGTCTTATCGGTTTTGCAGAAGTATGCACTCTTACCCAGGCTGTACCTCCAGGGTGAAGTTTATATTTCTTATCAATATTTAATAGCTTGATTTGAACAGGATATCTTTGAGGGAGCAAAAACCATTCGTTTTCTTTTTCTACAATAGGCATTCCACTTTTATCTGACATTTTACGCCTCTGAACACCCCATCCAGTAGCAGTGACAGCTCCTTCAAAAACTTTGCCAGGATACTGCCAAAGCTTAACAGAGACCTTCTGTCCTTCTTCTATATTTGAAAGCTCTGTTTCTTCAAAATTCGCCTGAACCCACCATTTATCCGTATCTATAAAAGCGAAAAGAACGTCTCCTGGATTTACATAAGTACCGGGCGTTAAATACATATTTGTAGCATAACCATCGGCTTTGGCATAAATAGTAGTCCAGTCTAAATCAAGTTTAGCAAGTTCTAGCTCAGTTTCAATGACTTTGATTTTTGCCTGTATTTCATTATAGTTTTGCTTTGCCATATCTAGCTTTTCTTTGGCTATATTCAATTCTTCTAATGCTGACTGTTTTGCTCTCAAATCAATTTCGGCTTTTTTTGTTGCAACAGCATGTGTTGTAGCAAGAGAACCCATCATATTTGCAAGGTAGCTGGCATTTTTTAGTTCATATTCAAATTTATTTACAGTGTATTCGGATAGTTTAATCAGATGAGTAAGTGCTGCTGCTTTATATTTAGACTCGGCAAGCTGGTGCTGAAGTTTTGCTAATTTAAGCTGATAAGGTTTTTTGTAGATATCAAATATCTTATCACCTTTCTTGAGAAAGGTATTGTTCTCTGCATATATATTCGTTATATACCCCGGCACAAATGTTGTTACGGGTCGTATACTTGCAGTAACAAACGCATTTTGAGTATATGGTTCCTGATACAACCAATAATAGTAAATGGCTCCTAATATTAATAATATTAAGAAAGAAAAAAACACTTTATTTTTTGATATTTTTTTTCTTATCATGATTACACTGGCGTTAATTGTAGAAAAGCTTTTATGTTTTAAGTAATTATACCCAAATTAATCGAAATATGCAACATTAGCTATTAAAAATTCATATTTTCCAAGAGTTGCAATAAAATACAGCATGCAGCAATTACTATAATATGATATACTTTGGAAACAATATAAACACTATGTGAAAGGCTATTTAATGATAATTATATCTTCTCTTTTTATATGTATCCTGGCAGGTTTTGGAAACGGCTCTTTTGCTATGCCAACAAAATACATGACAAACTGGAACGAGGAAAACATTTGGTTTCCTTTTGCTTTTTTTACTTTTCTAATTCTACCCTGTCTGACAATCTTATTATTCATTCCTCATTTTTTTTCTATTATAGGAGAATTACCTGCAACACCAATTTGGACTGCTGCAGCAGGAGGGATTATTTTTGGATTAGGCCAGATCTTTTTTGCTCTTGCATTTAAATATATTGGAATCGGTTTAAACTTTGTTATCAACATTTCCATGGGCACAGCCGGTGGCGCATTAGCACCGCTCCTATGGCATATCGACGCGATTTATTCCCTATACAGCCTAATGCAGATAATAGGCGTTTTAATTTTTATTGCTGCTGTAATATACAGTGCACAGGCAGGGGCAGAAAGGAATAAAGTAGAAAAAGACATTACTAAAAACAAAACAAAATCTGCAGTCTTTATCGGTGTTTTCTTTTCATTTTTAGCCGGTCTAGGCAGTGCTGTTCAGGGAGCAAGTTATGAATTTGCAAGTGAGCACATTATTAACAATGCGGTAAATTCTCTCCACATAGATATTTTATCTGCCCGGTTAATCCCCTGGGTTTTTATTTTCGGTGCCGGCACCATTCCCTATGCTCTATTTTTTTTATTCAAGCTCATTAAAAAGAAAAGTTTTGAGAAATACAGAACTGCGCAGACTAAAAAATATTGGTTTTATATTATATGCATGGGAATATTATATTGGTCTCCAGTTATTCTATTTACCAAAGCTACTGCAATCATAGGTGGAGCCAGAGCTCCAATGATTGCCTGGCCTATATATATGATTTTTATCGTTTTGACTTCTATTTTCTGGAGTTTTGTATCTAAAGAATGGAAAGATGCAGGACCAAAAGCTTTAAAGAAACTATTCATATGTATTATCTTGTTTTTAATTGCTGTAATTATATTTGCCAACAGCACAAGATTGACCCCGGCTACATTTAATAAAGATCAAACTTCATCGAAAAGGATTGTACAATGAGCTCTATCAATTTAAGTGAAATATTAAAAAAAATCAAAGATGCTAAAATAGGTATAATCGGAGATTTCTGCCTTGATGTTTACTGGCATATTAATGAAAGTAAAAGCGAAACTTCTGTCGAAACAATGCAGCAAACCCGTCCTGTTGAATTTCAAAAATACTCTCTGGGCGGTGCTGGTAACGTCGCAAACAATATACATGCAATTGGAGTTAAAAATATTCAAATTTTTGGAGTCGTTGATAACGGCCCGTTCGGACAACATATGCGGACATTACTGCAACAGCATAATATCAATAATAATGGATTAATTACACAGGAATCAGGCTGGGCAACTCACGTTTACATAAAACCAATTAATAATAATTTGGAAGAAAATCGTATTGATTTTGGCAATTATAATGTTCTTTCAAAAAATACTGCACAAAAGTTATTAGATATATTATCTAAACAAGCCCCTGCCCTTGATATAGTTATTATCAACCAACAGGTGATAAGCGGAATTCATAGTTTACCATATTTCAGAAAAGGACTGCAAAAAATTATAGACCAATTCCCGGAGACATCTTTCATTATAGATAGTCGCCATATGGCAGATGCGTATAACAATGTAATGCATAAAATCAATGCATATGAAGCTGCTATTTTATGCGGATTGACCTCCTATCAGCCTGATGATTTTATTTCTTTATCTGAAACAACTGATTATATACGAAAATTATACAGCAATTGGCAGAAGCCTGTTTTTGTAACACGGGGTGCCAGAGGCTGTCTAGTTGCAAGCGATGAGGGATTATCAGAAATCCATGGACTCCATATTATTGGAAAAACTGATACAGTTGGAGCCGGAGACAGTATGCTGGCAGGGATAACAGCCTGCCTTGCATCAGGATATTCTCCTTCTATAGCTGCCGTTTTCGGAAACTTTGTTGCAGGAGTAACTGTTCAGAAACTTTTCTGTACCGGTACAGCATCACCAGCTGAAATTCGCAAAATAGGAGAGAGCCCAGAATATGTTTATCATGTTGAAAAAGCTGATGATATAAGAAAAGCTGAATATTATGATAACAGTGAAATAGAGATCATCACAAAGCCCTTATCCGATATAAACCTTTCACATATCATTTTTGATCATGACGGAACTATTTCAACCCTGCGGGAAGGTTGGGAAAAAATCATGGAGCCTATGATGGTCAAAGCGATATTGGGAAGTAAATATGATACTGCAGACGAAACAGTTTATCACAGGGTTCTTCAGAGAACAATTAGATTCATTAACGAAACAACCGGTGTGCAAACTTTAATCCAAATGCAGGGATTGATTCAACTGATAAAAGAATTCGGTTTTGTTCCTAATTCTAAAATTCTAGACGAACATGGTTACAAAGCGGTATATAACAAAGAACTACAGAAACTTGTCAGACAAAGAATAGAAAAACTCAAGAATAAAGAACTGGACATCGACGATTTTACTATTAAAGGATGTATTCCTTTTATGAAACTGCTCTCCAAAAAAGGAATAACTCTGTATTTAGCTAGCGGAAGCGATGAAAATGATGTTATTGCAGAAACAGAAGCACTTGGCTATGCCAGCCTGTTTGAAGGACGGGTTTTTGGAGCTGTAGGAGATGTTTCCAAAGAAGCTAAAAGAATTGTAATGGATAGAATTCTACAGAACATAGGCACTAAAAATTCAGAGAAAATTGCTGCAATTGGTGACGGCCCGGTTGAAATCCGTGAAATAAAAAAACGCGGCGGAATCGCAATTGGTATCGCAAGTAACGAAATAAGGCGATATGGAATAAATCATGTAAAACGTAAACGTTTAATTCGTGCCGGAGCAGATATTATTATATCAGATTATTCTCAGCTAAATCAGTTAAATGAAATATTAAATCTACAATAAATGCTAGCAATAGTCCAACTATCAGTTATCTCATTGACAAGCTAATGTACATTCCCATAAATAAACGGGGATATTAATTGTCATCTGAGATTAAAAAAATAAAGGATGAAGAGGAAAAGAAGCTCCTGTTAATCATGGCAGAATCTAGCAACTCGCAATTCAGTTCCTTCTGCAGATTGTTAATTTGTTTTTTTTAAAAAGTTTTTTGGTTATATCAAAAGAAGTAGTACAAAATTCCTGTTTATTCTGTACTGAGGACAGTTTTTATTCCTAAAATTCGCCCTTTATAATATACTTCCTCCCCTCTTATTAGCCGATAAAAACACCTAATACCGGCGAGATAATTCTTTGTCAGCTACGACCTTTCACATGTCGTAATATATTCATGCTCTGTTCATTTAATCCTCCATGAATGACGAAATCAACAAACAATTAATCAGTAACGGCAAAACACGCAATATAAAGGGGTTATCACTATTTTTAACATACTATTTATAAAAGTCATGAACAATCTAAGTGAATAAATCAACCAGTATAAAAGGGTTGAAAAAAAACAGAATAAGAATATAATATAACAATTGCATTATAGGAATTTTGAATTTTGATAAAATCTTAATTCTTATTATCCTTCGATTTTATGCAACAATAGAAAAATGAAAAAACAGGAGGCACTATGAAAAAATTGTTTATGTTTGGTATGATTTTGGGATTGGGAGTTCTTTGCTCAAGCATCGGATTCGCTCAACCGAATGAAGACAATATTGTCATCAAATTTTCAGGACTCAGCGATACAGCAGCATGGGCTACTCAGGTTAAAACTAGAATAGAAAATCCTTCAAATGATAAAACAATTAAATCTGTTACACTTATTGCTTCTGAAAAAGCAAAAGTTCGTTCAGGTCAATTAACTTGGACCGAGGGTGATAAGCATGAACACTCGATTGGTGAAGATGGACAAACAAACATTAAATGTACGTTTGAGTCACCAATAAGACCTGGAGAATACAGAACACTAACAGGAACATTAGATTTAAATAAGTCTATCACAGTGGCTAAAAAAGACCTAACTTCCGCTTATGATTCAGATGCAGTTGTACCACCACTAACCATTAATAATACTGGAAAGTGGCCAAAGAAATGTATGGTAGGATATGTTGATCTTAAATCTGATGATGCTGTAGCTTTAATCAACGAAGATCAAGTCAAAAAATATAACGTCATTGTATTTGGTTTCACTGATGAACATGGAAATCTGGACAGTACATTAGTCGAGCCTATGCAGAAAATTATTGGAATGGAAGCAGAAGGAACAATAAATTTGATTTCTATTGGCGGAGAACATTCAAAAAATCTAGAATTTAATGAAGCAACAGCTACTAATCTTAAAAGTGCTGTATTAACTCATCATTTAGATGGTGTTGACTTTGATGTAGAAAATCTTGGAGGAAGTGCAGCAAAAGACTTGGTGGATCTTGCTATTATGCTGAGAAAAGAGTTCAACGCGACTCCGAAAAAAGATTATTTTATAACTGCTGCACCACAACTAGCAGGAAATGAAACTGACCCTGCACTTGTTGTCGCAGGAGGCGGACCGGAGTGGAGTTTTTTCTCCGGAGTTTATGATGCAGTATTAGTACAAGCATATAATAGCGGTTTAAATTTTAAGTACCATAACCCGATGGTTTCAGATAAAGCTCTTATTGATGAATCAAATCCTGATATAGTTGCTGCGGCTTATGATGGGTTGCAAAAAAATGGATTTATAAACACAAAGACGGAAATACTAATTGGTATTCCATGTAATGCAGGAGCTGCTCCGTCAGATTGTAATCTTTGGAATAATACAAAAACAAAAGAGCAATGGGATAAAGTTACACTTGAAATTGGCCATTGCATTAATGCTATAGAAAAAAATACTCATGGAATCAATGGAAGCCAGTTCGGCGGTCTTATGATGTGGAGTCTCGGTAATGACGCATTTAATGGTACAGGTTGGGAGCCAAAACCAATTCAAAATGCAGTGAATTCTGATCCATTTTATTTTTCAGATAATGTTGCAGTATTAATCAAATAAAACAACTCTGTTAAAGCAGATAAAAAAATCTTTTCAAAAAAGAATTAAAGTTTCTGCTCAACATGAATTATTCAGGTTATAGAGAAATTCCCCTTGTATGCTAACAGCAAGGGGAATTTTTTTTGAATTCAACGTGATATTCTCATACTATCTTTGCTTGAATATAAAAAGATAAGTTACCTCATCGACAAGCTAATGCGTTTTCGTTTTACATCGATATCCATTACAGTCACTGTTACTTTCTGTTGAACTTTAACAATGTCTGAAGGATCTTTGACAAAACAGTCTGCCAGTTCACTAATATGCACCAAACCATCCTGATGGACACCTACATCAACAAAAGCACCGAATTTAGTAACATTAGTCACGATACCCGGTAATTTCATTCCTTTTGATAGGTCACTTATAGCATTAATGCCTTCTGCAAATGAAAACATTTCAAACTTTTCCCTTGGGTCACGTCCCGGCTTTGACAACTCATTCATTATATCTTCAAGTGTCGGCAAACCTATTTTATCTGTTACATAGTCATTCAGATTTATTCTTTTCTGTAAATCAGGGCTGTTTATTAATTCAATAACGCTACAATTGCTGTTCTTTGCCATTTCCTTAACAGCAAAGTAACTTTCCGGATGAACAGCTGAACTGTCAAGCGGATTTTTAGCACCGTTTAATCGAAGAAAACCGGCAGCCTGTAAAAAAGCATTTGCTCCAAGACGTTTTACTTTTTTCAGTTCAGTCCTTGACTTAAATGGTCCGTTCTCTGTTCTATAGTCAATGATATTCTTAGCGAGCACAGGTCCAATACCGGAAACAAAAGTTAGCAATTCGCTGCTTGCGGTATTCAACTCTACTCCGACGGCATTAACACAACTTTCCACTACAACATTTAAACCATCTTTCAACTTAGCCTGATCTACATCATGTTGATACTGCCCTACCCCAATAGACTTCGGATCTATTTTTACAAGTTCTGCCAGCGGATCCATTAACCTCCTACCAATAGAAACAGATCCACGTACTGTAATATCATGGTTAGGAAATTCATCTCTTGCTGTTTTTGAAGCAGAATATATTGATGCGCCCGATTCATTAACCATTACAATAGTAATATTATCGGATAATTTCAGTGAACGAACAAACGCCTCTGTTTCACGTCCGGCTGTTCCATTTCCAATAGCTATTGCTTCTATATTATACTTAGAACATAAATTTCTAATTCTATGCCCGGCATCCATAGCCTTAGCATCACTATTTCCAACAGGAAAAATTGTTTCGTTGTGAAGCAAATCTCCAGAGGAATTCAAACATACAAGCTTTGCACCGGTTCTAAATCCAGGATCCAGTGCCATTGTGTTTTTCCTGCCTAACGGAGCCTGCATTAACAGCTCTCTCAGATTAGATGAAAAGATATCAATAGCTTCCGCATCTGCCTGATCTTTCACATCTTTTGTTATCTCGTTTTCTATTGACGGCATAAGCAGACGTTTATACGAATCAGTTAAAGCATCATAGACAATATCTGAAGACCTAGAGCTATTTTTCAAAAATATCTTCTTTAAAAAATAAAAAGCATCTTCCTCAGGAGGACGTATTTTAACTGATAGAACACCTTCATTATTTCCTCTAAATATAGCAAGAGCACGATGACCTGGCATTCTACCTATATTTTCATCCCAGTCGAAATAATCTTTAAATTTTATTCCGTCCTCTTTTTTATCCTTGTGTACCTTTGAATAAATAATTCCTTTTTGAGTAAACAAATTACGTACTCTTTTTCTAGCCTCTGTATTCTCAGCAATCCACTCAGCAATAATATCTTTGCCTCCGTCTAGGGCGTCAGTAATACTTAAAATCCCCTTGTCCTTATCAATATATTTTTGAGATTCTTTATTTGGAGACAAATCATGCTGCTGTTCAAAAATTATTTCTGCTAACGGTTCAAGCCCTTTTTCTTTAGCTATTACTGCGCGAGTTCTCCTTTTTTGTCGATAAGGGAGATATATATCTTCAAGCTGTACTAAACTTTCTGAAGAGTTAATTTTTTGTTCCAGTTCAGAGGTCAGCAATTCTCGTTCAATCAGCGATTTAAGTATAGATTCTTTACGAGAGTAAAATTCTTTCAACTGCTCATTACGATTTTTTATGTTCAGTATTACAGTTTCGTCAAGGGAACCTGTAGCTTCTTTTCTATACCTAGCTATAAACGGAACAGTAGCACCACCATCAAACAGTTTCAAAACAGCCTCAACCTGCTGCTGTTTTATTTTCAGTTCATTTGCAATTAGCTTAACATTCATTGTATTCTCTGTTTTCATCAAGATAAATTTTGTTTTTGTCTTTTGCTTTGTCACGTTGCAAAACTTTGTTTATTATGAAGAAGTTAAAAAGTAAATTCCTGTACATTAAATGTAATTTTTTCTTTATTATTTTTTTGCAGGAAATCCGACAGGTTGTACCAGTATAACTTTCTGACTTTTGTTTAATTTCATCAGTTTTGAAACAGCATCTCTTTTTACCCAGCCAACCGCTACAGTAGCCAAGTTTTCCGAAGCACAATAAAGATATAAGTTCTGGCTGATATAACCGGTATTCATGGCAGAATAAAACATTTTATCATCCTTGCTCATTTTGCTAAGGCTGGAAGAGGAAAAATCCGCTATAAAAATAAGAACAACCGGGGCTACTTCCAAAAACTTCTGATAACCTAACTCTTTTCTTATATCTTTATTTAAAAAGGGCTGTAACTGAAATTTCTCCGGAACGTATTTATAGACTCCATTTTTCATCGCTACATATATAATAATATTTTGTGCATTCATGGCAGTAGGTGCAGTACGTTTTCCATCTTTTCTATTTATACCAAAACCTGCCCACAACAAATTAGACAACAAAGAATCAGATAACTCTTTACTAGAAAAATCCCTTGTTGATTTTCTCTCTTGCAACGCCTGCATCAACAGTTTACCTGATTTCAGTTCCGGCTTAGATAGCTTTATAGCATCAAACTTGTTCTGTTCTACAGCAATACAGGAAAAGCTGAATGCCAGTAATAATAATACAGATACACTAACATACAAAATACGTTTACTTTTCATAATTTAAACTCCTACATATTTAAGGTTAAAATTTCTTTTGATACATATGACAATATGGCTGCTGTTTTTTCTTGTCATAGTAATTCTGATGATACTCTTCTGCTTCCCAAAAGGTAACGACAGGAAGCGCTAATGTCACTATTTCATATCCTTTTTTTATAAGTATATCAATTAACTTATGGATAGTCTTTTTCTCATCTTCATTACTATAGAAAATAGCAGATGTATATTGTTCGCCAATATCAGGCCCCTGCCCGTATGCTTGTGTTGGATCATGAATTTCAAAAAAGAATTTTGTAAGTTCTTCATAATTTATCTTGGTAGGATCATATGTTACCTTGACAACCTCCAGATGACTGGTATCTCCATGACACACATCCTCATAAGAGGGATTTTTCATAGAACCTCCCATATACCCTGACACAGCAGAAATAACACCATCTTTATGTTCAAAAAGGTGCTCTACTCCCCAAAAACAACCACCTGCAAAATAAGCTTCAGCAATATGAGATTCCTTTTTGCAGGGTATAAATATTAGAGAGATGGAATTAACACAATGTCTAATATTCTTATCTGTTAGTCCTTCTCCTTCAAAAATGTGCCCCAAATGTGCCCCGCAATTGGCACACAACATCTCAGTTCTTCTTCCATCTGCATCTTTCTGCCTTTTAATGGCTCCATCTATTTCATCATCAAAACTCGGCCATCCGCACCTGGATTCAAATTTATCATCTGAGCGATAAAGTCGCGTATTACATCGCCTGCAATGATAAGAACCTTCTTCAAAAAAATCGTTATATTCTCCACTGAAGGGAGCCTCTGTTCCTTTATTAACAACTACTCTTTCTTCTTCCGCTGAAAGTTTGTTGTAGGACTTATTATCCATAGCAATTCCCTC
>CAZVCD010000032.1:0-19836 GCA_964625675.1 uncultured Victivallales bacterium
TTAAGTGTATAGGAATTTGCTTTTTAACATATTCATAGTCAACATGATTGTGTATTCAAACAGAAATAAAAAGACAAAAACAAGTTTAACTTGATGCCTCCTGATGCAAGCTTTATCTTCATCAATTGAAGAAATTGTATAACCGTACAAATTATTTCATCTGCTCTATTTTTAATAACCTTTGATCTTTCGTAAACTTTCAGTAGTGTAAAAACAGGTTTATTAGTGAAAATATTTGAGCTGTCATTAAAACTTTATTGGAAGGAAATTTACAGCATCTATTGTCTTTTTTTTAAAAACGATTAGACTTAATGTTTAATATAAATCTCATTTTTTATGAAATTATTGGAAGGAAATAATGACTAAGCATATTTTTGTTACTGGCGGAGTCGTTTCATCGCTGGGTAAAGGAATTACAGCTGCTTCCGTAGCAATGCTGTTAAAACAACGCGGTTATCGAATCCGAATGCAGAAACTTGATCCATATTTAAATGTTGATCCCGGAACCATGTCTCCATACCAGCATGGGGAAGTATATGTTACAGACGATGGAGCAGAAACAGATCTGGATTTAGGACACTATGAAAGGTTTGCCGGGATTACATGCAGTCAATCGAGCAACTATACCACAGGAAGAATCTATAGTTCTGTAATAAAAAGAGAACGCGAAGGCGGTTATCTTGGAAAAACGGTGCAGGTTATTCCTCATATTACTAATGAAATTAAAAAAGCAATTGCAGAACTTGACGCTGAAAATGTTGACATAGCAATTACTGAAATTGGCGGAACTGCAGGTGATATCGAATCATTACCGTTTCTCGAAGCGATTCGTCAATATCGGCATGAAATTGGACAAGAAAATGGACTTTTTATGCATTTGACTTTAGTTCCATATATTAAAGCTGCCGGAGAAATGAAAACCAAGCCTTCGCAACAGTCTGTTGGTATTTTACGCGAAATTGGTATTACTCCTGATATATTAATTTGTCGCTGTGAACACCCACTTACAGAGGAACATTATGAAAAGCTTTCTCTTTTCTGTAACGTAAAAAGAGAATTAGTTATTGAAGAACAGGATGTAGCAAACTCCATTTATGAAGTCCCGGTTGAACTATCAAAACAAAATCTTGACAAATATATTTTAGAACTTTTAGAGTTGCCTGTAAAGCAATTAAACATTGATGCCTGGCAAAAAATGCTTCAATCTGTTATTAACCCAAAAAACGGCGAAATAGAAATTGCTGTTGTTGGCAAATACATCAGCTTAAGAGATGCCTATAAGAGTATTTATGAAGCACTAACTCATGGTGGAATTGCCAATAACATTAAAGTTAATATAAAGATGTTGGAAGCAGAAGAACTGGAAAAGGACAACGAAAACAGTCTCCTGAAGGGAGTTTCCGGGATCTTAGTCCCTGGTGGTTTTGGTGACAGAGGAATACCTGGCAAAATTAAAGCTGTTAAATATGCCAGAGAAAATAATATTCCATTTTTTGGTATTTGTCTTGGAATGCACTGTGTTGTGATTGAGTTTGCAAGAAATGTTTGTGGATTGGCTGATGCACATAGCGCAGAATTCAGCATTGACACAAAAAATGCTGTTATTGATTTAATGGAAGATCAAAAAACCATTACAGCCAAGGGCGGAACAATGCGTCTTGGGGCATATCCATGCACGCTAAAAGCAAAGACTAAAGCAGCCACTGCATATTCGACTGATAAAATCAGCGAAAGACATCGCCACAGATATGAATATAACGATAAATATACAGAACTATTTGAATCTAAAGGGCTAATTGTTTCAGGGGCATCTCCTGACGGAAAGCTAGCTGAAATTGTTGAAATAGAAGATCACCCCTGGTTTGTAGCCTGTCAATTCCATCCGGAATTTAAGTCAACACCACTTCAGTCTCATCCTCTGTTTAGAGCTTTTATAAAAGCTGCAGCTCTGTATAAAAAAACAACTACTTCATAAGTCCTATAAGTTCCATAGGTCTTATTTTAGCCAAACTTTGGAAGGATAAATGCTTAATGGTAAATTCCTATAACTGGAAAGAACGTAGAGAAAAAAAGGCACTGCTTGTACTTGAAGACGGAACTGTTTTCAGAGGATATTCGTTTGGTGCAGAAATTGATATGGAAGGTGAGGTTGTATTTAACACTGGTATGTCAGGATATCAGGAAATAATAACCGATCCATCTTATGCCGGACAATTTATCACTATGACTTATCCTGAACTTGGCAGCACTGGAATTAATTCAGAGGATAATGAATCCCGCGGCCTTTTTTTAAACGGTTTCATTATTAATGAACTAAATGATCCGAGCAACTGGAGGAATGAAGTTTCTCTAAAAGACTTTTTGAAAAAAAATAATATTCCTGGTATTGCCGGTATAGATACGAGAGCTTTAACTACAATTCTTAGAAATAAAGGAACAATGAAAGCTTTTATGCATTGTTCAAATATTTCACTGTCTCCTGAAGAGTGTTTTCTAAAAGCTCAATTATGGTGCGGGCTGGACAACCAGGACTACGCTTCAAAAGTTACCTGTTCGAATACTTTTAAATGGGATTTTGACAAAGACAGAACTTTATCATGGGGCGTTGCTGACAATCTACCCCCTGCAGACATAAACATTGTTGCTTATGATTTCGGGATAAAATGGAATATTCTAAGATCTTTACGCTTAAAGGGAATGAATATAACTGTTGTTCCTGCTAAAACATCTGCTGAAAAAGTAATGAAACTCTCTCCTGACGGAGTATTTTTTTCAAACGGCCCTGCCGATCCTTCAGCTGTATCCTATGCAATAGATGCAGCAAAAAAACTAATAGGGAAAGTTCCTATTATGGGAATCTGCCTTGGCCATCAATTGCTATCGTTAGCCTGTGGCGCTGAAGCTTACAGATTAAAATTTGGTCATCATGGATGTAATCATCCCGTTAAAAATCTAATTACCGGTAAAATTGAAATAACATCGCAAAACCATAATTTTGCTGTCGACAGCAAATCCCTCGTTTCAACACCACTAGAAATTACACATGTAAATCTAAATGATAATACGGTAGAGGGCGTTAAACATAAAACTGAACCTATGTTTGCAGTTCAGTATCACCCAGAAGCCGCTCCGGGACCGCATGATCCAAGCTACCTCTTTGATACGTTCAAAGAATTAATAATTAAAAATTAAGAATTGACTAAAAATAAATTTATATATGAAAAAAATTATGAGTTGTTGTGAATATTTAAAAGGTTGTTTCGAAAATAACCAGAAGATCACTTTTACCATTTTAGATAAAATTATTGAAGAAAAACCTTATAACGCAACGGGGTACAGTGCTAAATTAAAACAAATGTATAAAGTTTCAAAAAACGGCAAGCAATATCACATGCATAAATCTTTGAAAAATGCAGACAGATATTTTATAGGTTGGGTTTTAAAACATATCTCTATCATTTCTCTTTCTGTTGCAATCTTGTCTCTTGTGCTCGCCCTAATTGCACTGTGTCGTTGAACTGTATTGAGGAGAAAAATTAAGAATGCTGGAGAGCAATAATATAATTAAAGAAAAAAGTTATAAATTTGCTGTTAGGACAGTTAAGCTATACCAATATTTAACAAACAAAAAGAAAGAATATGTGTTAAGTAAGCAAATTTTGCGTTCAGGAACGTCAATTGGAGCATTAGTTCATGAATCCAAATTTGCTCAATCTAAAAAAGACTTTATAAACAAACTAAGTATTGCTCTAAAAGAAGCTAATGAAAGCAGTTATTGGTTAATGCTCCTATTTGACACAGGCTACTTGACAGAGAAAATGTATGAGAATATTCAGCCTGAAATAGATGAAATTATTAAAATTCTTGTTTCAATAGTCAATACATCTAAGAAAAACAACGAATAAAGTTATTTTTACAAACCATTACTCATTATTAATTTTTAACTCTTAACTCTTAATTAAACTATTATGCCAAAAAGAAAAGATATTAAAAAAATTATGTTAATAGGGTCAGGCCCTATTATAATCGGACAAGCATGCGAATTTGATTATTCGGGAGTACAGGCTTGCAAAGCACTTAAAGAAGAAGGCTATGAAGTTGTACTGGTTAACAGCAACCCGGCAACAATAATGACCGACCCTGAATTTGCAGATTGGACATATATTGAGCCTCTGACTAAAGATATTCTTCATGAAATAATTAGAAGAGAAAGACCTGATGCGCTTCTACCCACTCTTGGAGGGCAAACAGCACTGAATCTCTCTCTGGAACTATACGATTCCGGTATCTTGGATTATTACCGTATCGAAATGCTGGGAGCCAAAGCAGACGTAATTCGCAGAGCTGAAGATAGAGATATTTTCAAGCAGGTGATGAAAGAAATAGGCATACAGACTGCCAACAGCTCCTCTGCTTATTCAATGGAAGATGCCTATAAAATTGCTGATGATATCGGAAGCTTTCCATTAGTTATTCGCCCCGGTTTTACCATGGGAGGAACTGGAGGCGGCATTGCATATAACATGAAAGAATTCAAGGCAATAGTCAGCAGAGGTATTGATGCCAGCCCTACCAATGAAGTTCTTATTGAAGAATCTCTGATAGGTTGGAAAGAATTTGAACTTGAAGTAATGCGAGACAAAAAAGATAATGCCGTTATTATATGTTCAATTGAAAACATTGATCCTATGGGCGTACATACAGGAGACAGTATTACAGTAGCACCGGCGCAGACCCTTACCGATCGAGAATATCAAAAAATGAGAGATGCCTCTCTAGATGTTATGCGTGCAATTGGGGTTGAAACCGGCGGTTCAAATGTTCAGTGGGCAGTAAACCCTGAAGATGGCAAAATGATCATTATCGAAATGAATCCACGTGTTTCCAGATCCAGTGCGCTGGCCTCTAAAGCAACAGGCTTCCCTATCGCCAAAATTGCTGCAAAACTAGCTGTAGGCTATACCCTTGATGAAATATGTAATGATATAACACGCGAAACTCCTGCCTGCTTTGAGCCATCAATTGATTATGTTGTAACAAAAATACCTCGTTTTGCTTTCGAAAAATTCCCTACAGCAGATAGCACCCTGACGACTCAGATGAAATCAGTTGGCGAAACAATGAGCATCGGCAAAACCTTCAAAATTTCTCTTCAAAAAGCACTACGTTCCCTTGAAATTGGCCGTTATGGATTCGGTGCAGATGGAAAGGATGCCGAATATGAATCAAAATCAGATGAAGAGGTTAGAACTGAACTTATACGCCCGAATGCATTCAGAATTTTTTATATTAGAGAAGCTTTCAAACGTGGATGGAGCATTGCAAAGGTCAATAAACTAACAGCTATTGATGTTTGGTTTCTTAGGCATATGCATGAACTTGCAGCGTATGAAAACGAAATAACTTCAGTAAAAACTCTTCTAAATATGTCTAAAGATTCAGCTCTATTTTTACAAACTAAAGAGTTCGGTTATTCTGATAGACAAATTGCCCACTTACTAAACTCAACTGAAATAGAAGTTAGAAAAACAAGAAAAGACCTTGGCATCGTCCCTACATATAATCTTGTCGATACTTGTGCTGGCGAGTTTGAAGCATATACTCCATATTACTATTCTTCGTATGGGGAACTTAATGAATGTAAACGCACAAATAAAAAGAAAATTATGATTTTAGGGGGCGGCCCTAATAGAATAGGGCAGGGTATTGAGTTTGACTATTGCTGCGTTCATGCAAGTTTTGCTCTACAAAAAGCTGGCTTTGAAACTATTATGGTAAACAGTAACCCCGAAACTGTTTCAACTGATTACGATACAAGTGATAAACTATATTTTGAACCAGTGACTCTTGAAGATGTTTTAAATATTTATGATATCGAACAGTGTGATGGTGTCATTGTTCAATTTGGAGGACAAACTCCTCTTAACCTGGCAAATGACCTGGAACGTAACGGTGTAAAGATTATTGGAACCAGTCCAAAAAGCATTGATCTTGCTGAAAACAGGGATGAATTTCAGAAAATAATAGAAAAACTAGGAATAAAACAGCCTGAAAACGGTATTGCCTATAACGAAAATGATGCAGTTGCAGTTGCTGAAAAAATAGGCTACCCGGTACTAGTCAGGCCTTCGTATGTTCTTGGCGGTAGATCAATGATGATCGTATATAAAGAAAAGTATTTAAGAAAATATATGCAGGAAACAATAGAAGTTTCCGATGAACGTCCAGTGCTTATTGATAAATATCTTGATGCTGCGGTAGAGGTTGATGTTGACTGTCTTTGTGATGGAGAAATTTCAGTTATTGGCGGCATAATGGAGCACATTGAACTAGCCGGAATTCATTCCGGTGACTCAGCATGTATGATTCCAAGCATTACTTTAAGTAAAAATATTTTAAAAACTATACGCTCAAATACCAAAAGAATGGCAGAAGCGCTTAATGTAATCGGCTTGATGAACGTTCAATACGCAATAAAAGACAATACTGTATATGTTTTGGAAGTTAATCCCAGAGCCTCAAGAACAGTGCCATTTGTAAGTAAATCAATAGGAATTCCTATTGCGAAAATAGCTGCTTTGATAATGGCCGGGAAAAAACTAAAAGATATAGGATTTACTAAAGAGTTCATACCAAAACATGCTTCTGCAAAAGAGGCTGTTTTCCCTTTTAATAGATTTCCTGGCGTAGATGTTGTTCTGAGTCCGGAAATGAAATCTACAGGAGAGGTAATGGGTATAGATTTCAGTGCCGGTATAGCATATTTGAAAACTCTTATTGCGTGCCAAATAAATCCACCTTCTCTGTCAAAAACAAAAGTTTTTTTCAGTATTGATCCTCATGATTTCAAAAATGACAAGAAAATTATTCCTTTAGTAAAAGACCTAATAGACTTAGGTTTTGAGTTATATACTACTCCGGAAACAACGACTTATTTGTATGAACGCGGCATTAAAACACATCTGGTGTTTATGATTGGACAAGGCCATCCCAATGCAAGTGATTTAATTAAAGAAGACAACCTTCATTGGATTGTCAATATCCCTTCAACCGGGCCATCACCAAAGGTTGATGAGATAATAATGCGCGCGGAGGCTGTTATAGACGGAATACCTATAATGACAACTGTGAGTGGGCTAGCTGCTGCAATTGAAGGCTTTAAGGGGCTAAAAAGAGTTGAACGACTTGATGTGTGCAGTATCCAGGAATACCATAGACACGCACCAAAATTAAATTTATAAAGATATTAGTGTAATTTGTGGACAGTCATAAGGGAAATATTATGAAAATTAAAGTATCAAAATCTAAAATAGAAGGTGAAATATTGATCCCTGGATCAAAATCTCACACAATTAGAGCTTTAGCTGCCGCTCTTGTAGCAAAAGGCACATCTATTATAAGAAATCCTCTTGTTTCCGACGATACTATATCCTGCCTGTATGCAATACAGCAACTTGGAGCTAAACTTTCGGAAGTTTACGAAAACAATGCTCTCATTTGGAACATTAAAGGAACTGGGGGGAAACTGACAAATGACACTGATGAAATTATTGACTTGGGAAATTCAGGTACTTCTTTGCGCCTTTTAACGGGACTGGCAGCGACCGGTAACTTAAAAATTTGCTTTGATGGAGATAATTCCCTGCGCGGTAGACCAATGGGGTCGTTACTTTTGGCCTTAGAAAAACTCGGTGTAAAAGAGGGAGCGTCGGAAGAAGGAAAATGTCCTTTAGCAGTACGCGGACCTATACTGGGAGGCGAAACAACTATCGATGGCAAAACATCACAATTTATTTCTTCTCTGTTATTTGCCGCCCCATTGGCGAAAGATAAAACTGAAATAAATGTTATTAATATCAATGAAAAACCATATATAGAAATGACGCTGGAATGGCTGGATTTTCTTGGAATTAAATATCGCTGTAAGCCTGATTTTTCACAATTTATTGTTAGTGGTAATCAAAAATACAATGCTTTTGAAAAAACAATCCCTGCAGATTTTTCCACAGCTACTTTCGCCTTGGCTGCGGCTGCTGTTACAGGAGAGAAAATAAAGATATATAATTTAGATTTTACAGATAAACAAGGTGATAAAGAAGTTTTTGACTATCTTGAACGCATGGGTATGAGAGTAGAAAAGCATGATTCTCATGTCACGGTTTATAGAAAAGGGAAGCTGTACGGAGATGTAAAATTCAACTTAAATTCTACTCCGGATGCGCTTCCTGCAATGGCAGCTGTATCCTGTTTTGCAAAAGGTAAAACTGTTTTAGCTAATGTTCCTCATGCTAGATTTAAAGAAACAGACCGTATTGCAGCAATGACAAAAGAGTTAAAAAAAATGGGTGCAGATATTGAAGAATTAAAAGACGGACTGGTGATTAAGGGGAGCAAGTTACACGGCGCCAAGGTCAATGGATACAATGATCATAGAATTATTATGGCTTTAGCTATCGCAGGTATGGGTGCATCAGGCGAAACCATTATTAAAAATGCCGGAGCTATTTCTGTGACCTACCCCAATTTTATAAAAGACTTCCAAAAAATGGGTGCAAACATCGAACGATACACCTCAAAAAGCAGCTAATAATTACTTGAGGTTTTGCCATTTTTAAATTCTTAACAATCAACATACTTCTGATTTAAAACAGAAGTAAAAAAGACAAAAACAAGATTTAATATATCAATTATAATCGAATAAAGTATATAATGTGCAAAAATAATTTATCCATTCAGGTAGACAGCCTAGAGAAATTAACTCAATTTAATATTAAAAAAATAGTGGCTGCTATTGGTGTCTTTGATGGAATACACCTGGGCCACCAGGAAATTATTAAAGAATTAATAAAAATGTCGAAGAAGTTGTCTGCAACCCCAGTAGTTATAACATTTTTCCCACACCCAAGAAAAGTATTATATCCACATAAACCTCTACGCTTTCTTCGAACACCAGCTAAAAAAGCCAAAATTATGGGTAACCTTGGCATAAAAGCTATAGTAACAGTTCCCTTCTCTTTAGAATTTGCCGCTCTAGCGCCTGATAAGTTTATAGAAAAGTTTATGCATCCACATAATATTAAGCTGGCGGGAATCTGCGTAGGAGCTAAATGGAGATTTGGGGCAAAGGGAAGAGGAAACGAACAAACACTACACAGCTTTGCCGATAAATGTGGATTTGTTTTTAAATCTGTAAATGAAACTCACTGGAATGGAAAGCCGGTGAGCAGCACTGCCATAAGAAGTGCATTAGCTAAAGGAGATTTTTCTTCCGCAAACTACATGTTAAATAAAAAATATATTGTTTCAGGTCATGTTCTAAACTTTGATAAACTTGAAAGCAATAACATCGTAAATGTAAAAATAGACTACGGAGTTCTTCCTCCCATTGGGCAATATACTGCCTATATCAACAACAATAGAGATGCTAAAATTGAATTAGCGGTTGTTTCTCTCTCAATGCTACGTATAATGCCCAATAAGCTCTCCTTAACAAGCAAAGAGGTAGAAATAGAGTTTATACAGAAAAATCATACCGAACTTGAAAAATTAGCATAATTGCCTCATATTCTAGTACTAACATGAAAAAACATATAAAAATTTTATTAGTAGATAGCAGTCCATTACAAGCATCTTTCAAGTCCTGGCTTGAACAGGAAGGATATTCTGTTGTAACAGCAAATGATGGAGTAAAAGCCTTAAATTACCTTAAGGATAATTCTGTCCTGCCCGATATAATACTATCTGATACTGTAATACCCAATATGGACGGCTTTGAACTGTGTTCAAAAGCTTGTAAGCTCTATCCAGATATACCTTTTGTAATGCTTACTATTCATAACGACGAAAAAAATATTAAAAAAGCCTTTAACTCAGGGGCGGTAGAATATCTTGGAAAACCTTTTTCAAAAACAGAACTTCTTATTAGGGTTTCCAGCGTATTAAAAAGGCATAAAAAAGAAAAATTCCTATCCCAAAAAATTAGATCACTCTATTCAGATCAAACTGAATTATTGGTTCATAATAAAAAGTTTGAGAATTTTCAAGTTGAATCAGCAAAGACGGAAGAAACATTTAAAAAAGTTTTCAATAATGCCAACGATGCAATGTTAATAATATATGGGAATAGTTTTCTAGATTGCAATGAAGCAGCAGTTAAACTTTTGGATGCAGAAAGCACAAAAGATGTACTCGCATGTCATCCATCAGAATTATCTCCAACTATTCAGCCTGATGGCAGAGATTCTTACGAAAAAGCAAACGAGATGATTAAGATTGCTTTTGAAAAAGGTTTTCATCGTTTTGAATGGATGCATAAAAAAATAACAGGAGATTTTTTCCCCGTTGAAGTTTCATTAACCCCAATTGGGTATAAAAATGAATTAATGCTTCATACACTGTGGAAAGATTTAACCTTACAAAAGAAAAATGAAGAAAAGCTTGAAAAAGCTAATCAAAAAATAGTGCAAAGCAATGAAGAGCTTGAAAAAGCCAATCAAATAATCTTAAAAAAAGCTAAGGCAAAGGGTGATTTTCTTGCCACAATGAGCCACGAAATACGTACCCCTCTCAATGCAATAATGGGAAGCGCCAGGCTTTTAAGAGAATCAAAGTCTTCAGAAGAAATAAAACAATATACTGATATGATTGAAACATCAGGAAACTTTCTTCTTGGCATAATTAACAACGTTCTAGATTACTCAAGAATAGAAGCTCATAAGCTAAAAATACTATCAAGTCAATTCTGTCTTAAAAATATTATTAAAAATATACAAAAAATATTAACGAAGACAGCAGAAAGCAAAAAGCTCATATTTGAAGTACAAACAAATAATGATTTATCTCAAGAACTCACAGGAGATGATATAAGGCTTCAGCAAATTATACTAAACCTATGTAATAATGCCATTAAATATACTAAAATAGGACATGTCATATTAAAAATAGAAATATGTAATGAAACAACATCTATCATTAAATACAAATTCAGTACTATCGATACCGGCATTGGCATTTCAAAAGAAAACATTAAGAACCTTTTCAAACCATTTACCAAATTTGATAGTGAAATAAATAAAGATGTCGAAGGGAGTGGACTTGGGCTTTCAATTGTTAAAAGTACTTTAGATTTGATGGGCGGTAAGATGGGCGTAGAAAGCGAAGTGGGGGCAGGTTCTACATTCTGGTTTGAATTACAATTTCAAAAAGAGGCTGTTAACAAAACAGAAAAACGGATAAATGCTTCTGGCCGAAAAAGATTTTCATCAATAAAAAATAATCTCAAAATACTTATTACGGATGACTATAAGTTCAGTCGTATTATTTTAGAAAATAATCTTAAAAAATCAGGCATCCAGTCAATAGACACAGCGGAGAATGGCCAAGAAGCAGTCACTTTATGTAAAAATAATAATTATGATATCATTTTTATGGACTGTATAATGCCTGTATTAAATGGTTTTGAGGCAACTAAAGAAATAAGAAAAATTAAAATGACTGAAAAATATACAAATATTATTGCCTTATCTGCAGATGTAATGACTGAAAATAAGAACGTCTGTTTAAATGCAGGAATGGACTACTTTATGCCAAAACCATTTAGTCCAGAAAAAATAAATGATACCATAAGAAAAATTATTTTGAAAAATGATCTAGAAGCTTCAGATTCAAGATAAATCTTGTTATTATCTTTTTGTTTTATCGCGTCAGGCAACCTTGTTGATTATGAGTATGTTAAAAAGCAAATTCCTGCACACTAAGTTTAAGACCTTTACCTTGCTTCCTAAAATATGTTAGCGGTAACTCCAACTTTTCCAATATCGATTAATGTAGTCAATCATCATGGAAAATAAATCGTTGCTGCAAGAAGGTTCAAAGCCTGAAAAGATGGCATCCCCAAGGGGGTTCGAACCCCTGTTGCCGGGATGAAAACCCGGTGTCCTAGGCCTCTAGACGATGGGGACGTCTGAGAAAGAGCTAATAAAGTACAAAGAGTTTAAAAAAAATCAAGAAACTAAATTAAAAAAATCAAGATAAATCTTGTTTTTATCTTTTTATTTTATTACGTTACTTAATATTGTTGACTATAAAGAAGTTAAAAAGCAAATTCCTGTACACTTTAACTATTTTTTTATTGTTATGCTATAATTACGATTTTGGGCCGTAATAAATATCCATCAATTTAATATCAGGCTCGGGCAATGCTTTGTTATTTAGAAAATCTTCTACTAAAACTGAAGCCTGTTTAATGTTTTCTTGCGGAGTCCAGTAAATTTTATGTCCCTTTTTTTCCATTTTTCTAAACCAGATATCCTGACTTCTGGCAAGCCTCCGTATTTTAGCAAGAAGGGTAGATTTCATTTCGTCAAACTTGATTTCGTTTTTCAAGTATCGACTAATATAGCGATATTCTAACCCAAATGCGTCAAGCCGCTCCCATGATATCCCATTTTTTTGTAAAGATTCAACCTCTTCGATCATACCGCAATTCAATCTATCCTCAAGCCTTTTCTCTATTCTAGCATGAACTTCTTTTCTGGGGAAAAAAGTACCTATTATCAACCATTGATAACTTATTTCTGCATTATTTACTAAAGTCTGTGTATAATTTGACGAGGTTCTTTCAATTGCTCTCACCAAGCGCGGGCGACTACCTGTATTGTCTAATTTTTTGTATATTTCAGGCTGAGAAGTTTTAAGATAATCAGCAAGTTCTTGAGTGCTTTTTGCATTAAGTTCTGCTCTAAGATCAAAATCAGGGGCTGAAATAGGAAAATCATAATCAGAGACCAAAGAATCTACATATAACGCTGTCCCTCCGGCAATTATCGGTAGTTTCTTTTTTGTATATATCCCATTAACAAGTTCTTTTGCATCAGTATTGAACTGTTTTAAATTATAAAATTCTTCGGGAGAACAAATATCAATAAGGTGATATTTTATCGCATTTTTTCCTGCTCCATATTCTTCAATATCTTTACCTGTCCCAATATCCAGTCCTTTATAGACCTGCCTGGAATCAGCACTAATAATTTCACCATTAAACTCTTTTGCAAGTTTTACTGCCAGAGATGTTTTACCTGTTGCTGTCGGGCCTGTTATAATAGCAACTTTTATTTTTTCCATTTTCTTATTAACTTTATATTTACTGTATTATTTTTACAAACTCTCTGTATTTTTGCCAATTGGGCGAAGAATACAAAGAAAACCATCAAAGAGAATAAGAATATTAAAAACATTCGATGGGTTCACTTAAACCTTAACACCTAAAACTTAAAACTTTATGTGCTTTCAGCACAGACACTACTTATGTTGCAAAAACTATTTTTTTTATAAATTTAATATAGCTCATATATTTTCAATTGTGATTTTTGATACTATATTAATTGAATAATCTTTAAAAAAATACACATCCTGCAACATATTACTTTTAAATTAAGGAATCTAAAGATGTCAAACAAAATATATTCCATTGGCAAAATTAAAGAGTTATTGCCGTATCAATTTCCAATGATTCTCATAGACAGGTTCTGGCAGGAAAGTGAAACAAAGTTTGTCGGACTGAAAAATGTTACCGTTACAGAAGAATATTTTAATGGTCATTTTCCCAGCCGTCCCATAATGCCCGGCGTTTTACAGATTGAAGCTACTTTTCAGGCTGCAGTTTTAGCCGTTAAAGAACAGTTAGACCCAACAGACAAGCTTGATATTTATATGAGTTCTATGAAAAATGCAAAATTTCGTAAACCTACTGAACCGGGAGATAGATTGCTTATAGAGGTTGAAGTAATGCAGATTGAAAACGGTGAAGCAATAATTAAAGCAACAAATAAAAATAATGCCGGCCTAAGTAGCCAGGTAGAGATGGTGTTGGCAACACGTCCAAGAATATATAATGTTGAAAAGCCGGAGCTGTTTACCAAATATGACAAACATCCTGATGTTTCAATGGATCTTGAAGAAGTTAAAAAATATATGCCGCATCGTTATCCATTTCTCTTTATCGACTACATTGCATATAACGATGGAGAAACAATTACAGCTATAAAAAACGTTACCTACAATGACCCTATTATGCACTCTTATTCTTCCGGATACTCTGTTCTTCCGGGTTCAATTCAAGCTGAAATTATCGCTCAGGCAGGTTGCGCATACACGTTGTCACGGCCGGAAAATAAAGGTAAACTTGCATTTTTCATGACAATTCCCTTTGCTAAATTTCATCACCCTGTTCATCCTGGAGATCAACTGAGGATTGAATTACATATTCCCAACTCTGGCTCTAAATTCGGTAAGGGCCTCGGTGAAATTTATGTAGAAGACAAAATGGTATCAGAGGGTGCAGTTACCTTTGCTGTAGTTGACGCATAAAACCCAAAGACAACACTACACCATGAATACAAACCTAAACTGCATTTTTAACCGTCGCAGCGTTCGTTCGTACATTCAGGGCAAACCAATCCCCGAAGAAACAATAAAAGACATTATGGACGCTGCAATGGCATGCCCTTCTGCATGCAACACGAAAGCTTACGACTTTATCCTGCTTGACAACAAAGATAAATTAAAACAGGTATCTAGCTGTCTACCGTATGGAAAATTTTTAGCCACTGCTTCTCTAGGAATTGTAGTTTGTGGAAATATGGATAAAGTTAATGCCGGAGAACTCTCCTACTTACTTCAGGACTGTTCTGCTGCCATAGAAAATATTCTTATTGCTGTATCTGAACTAGAACTTGGCGCCTGCTGGCTTGGAGTACATCCTAGAGAAGAACGTATTGCTGCAATAAAAAACATTTTCAGTCTACCTAATAACATCATTCCTGTTTCTGTTATTTCTATTGGATATCCTGATAAGGTATTACCCAAAGCACGCACCCAGTATGATGAAAATAAAATTCACAGAAATGAATGGTAAATGATTTATTTTTTACTTTTTTTACATTTTGGTTTTAATTTTTTTTGTATTATGTGTTTTGCTGCTTTTATGTTTGCCAGTACACAGAGTAAGTTTGTCGAAAAATTATCTATACTCTATTTATCCATCTATTCTATAATAGAACTTATCGGGGTTTCTTTGTTATTAATAAACGGCCATGAACCTGTTGTATGGTTTATATGGATGGCAGCTGTATTTATAGCATGTATCATTTCCTTAACCTTTTATTTCTGCAGGAAGCTTGATATAACAATCTGGGGTCCATTCAGCGTAATATTTGGCCCATTGATTCTTATTCCAGTTCTTGTTTTTTTGTTAGTAGCAAATGCAGGAAAAGGTAAAGATAAAGCAAAAACATTGCATTTCTGCGACTAAAATATTCCAAGCCCCTTTATAAAAACGATGATAATAACGACAGGGGAAACATATTTTACAATACTAATAAAAATTGGGAAATATGGGGCGGCCAGCTCTCCACTATTTGTTAACTCATCTTTTACTTTTTTATACCCAAGATACCATGCTGCAAAAGTTACCCAAAGCAGGCTTGCAATAGGATTACACAAATTACCGGATGTAAAATCAAGTAGATTAAAAAAGCTCTTCCCGAAAAACATTACGTCTTTCATAACTCCAAAAGACAAAGCACATGGTATTGATAACAGACAAATAATACTAGCTGCAATAAGAGTAGCTTTTAATCTGGAGAGTTTAAAATTATCAATTAAGTAGGCAACAACAACTTCAATGATAGAAATTGAAGTTGTTAATCCGGCTAAAGTTAACAGAAGAAAAAACAATATTGAAAAAAAGTAACCGCCGGTCATTTGCTGAAAAACTGCCGGTAACACAATATAGGAAAGACTGTAGCCTGAAGTTGGCGCAACTCCATAAGAAAAAACAGCAGTAAAAATAGCAGTTCCGGCCAACAGTGAAACGCATGTGTTTAGAGTTGCAGTTTGCGCAACAACAATACCTATGTTTTCTTTTTTATTTATATAAGAGCCATAAGTAATCATTATTCCAGAACCCAAACTTAGATCAAATAGCGACTGCCCTAGAGCCTTAAAAACAACAGTAGATGTGATTTTAGAAAAATCCGGTTCAAAAAGAAAAACAAGCCCTTTTTCTGCCCCTTCAAGCGTTAATCCTTTAATAACAAGTAATATAAGAATTATGAAAAGAATAGGCATTAAATATTTCGCACATTTTTCTATTCCCTTTTTGATTCCTCCCATTACAACAAACGATGTTATTACCATACAAAGAACAGAGTAAAAAATTGGTTTGATCGTTCCACTAATAGTGACTTTCTGAAGCTCGGTCAACTGCTCTATCGTTTTCCCTGAAAAAGTATTAAATAATGACATTGTAAAATAATCAAGAGACCAGCCAAAAAGAACAATATAGTAGGCAAGTATTATTATAACTGTAAATACCCCTATGAGTCCAACATAACTCCACGGCGTATTTGGCGCTAATTTTCTGAATGAGTTTACTACATCGCGCTGTGCCCGACGACCAATCGTCATCTCACACATCATTCCGGTCATACCAAGCATTACAACAAAAACTAAGTAGACAACTAGAAATGCTGCTCCACCATTAGAACCAAGCTGATATGGGAATCTCAAAATATTTCCAAACCCTATTGCAGACCCCGCTGCTGCCGCTACAACCCCAAACCTGGATCCAAATCCATCTCTAACCGTGCTGTCATTCCTCATGCTTATACTCTCCATTTTTTACGCAAAATTATGACTTTGACAAACACTATAATGAGACAGCATTCGAACAAATAAAAAGTACACTTCTGTGTTTTTAAAATTAATTGTTTCTTTTGCTTAAATGTTATTCTTTAAAAAACTATTCTTCGTAAATTTTTGAAATATTTTTTCCCTTGTTCTTGGCGCTATATAAAGCAATATCTGCTTTTTTGTATATTTGCTGTGGAGTATCCCCTTTGCTATATCCTGCAACTCCTAAACTAACTGTAACCTTGCAGTTGCTGCTAAAACTGTACTTCTTAATACATTTTCTTATTTTTTCTGCCAAGACAACAGCTCCTTTTATTTTTGTTTCAGGAGCAATTATTCCAAATTCATCCCCACCCATTCTAAAAAGTTGATCAGTTTTGCGCAATAATTGTCTAATTATAGCAACAGCCTCTATAATAACTTTATCGCCTACATCATGCCCATAATTATCATTAATTTTTTTGAAAAAATCTATATCTATAAAAATAAGAGATAAAGAGCGACCATATCTTTGGCATCTATTTATTTCATATTTAATTAAATCTTCATAAGCTTTTCTATTATAGGCATTTGTCATAAGGTCATGTGAAGAAGAGTATTCCAATGTCTTCCTTACATAAAATATAATAATTACCAAAGACGCAATAATACAGAAGATATTGGCAAATAAAAATACATATAAAGTTTTTATATATTCGATATCTTTTTCATTTTCTCTCTGAAAAATTAGAACAATATTATTTGCTGTATTCCAACATTTTTCACTGAGATTAATTATTTCAATTAATCCGGGTGGTGATTTATTTTCTTTATACAATAGTAGTTTACTTTGAAGTTCAACCCACAACTTGCGTAGCTTGGTTCTTTCATTAATTATTTCTTTAGGCAAGTTTAAACCAAAATAACCAGATGGTTTATTTAAATATCTATTTATTCGCATATCGATTCTAGAGGAAATTTTTTCAAAAGAAGAATAATTATCATTTATTGATAATTTAGTAATTCTCTGAATAGAGCCTCTTATGGCTCCTGCTTCATTTATAGCTGCCCCATCAGATTCAATATGGCTGACTATTAAATAGGTTATTAAAAACATTCCAAAAGAAAGCACTAAAACAATAACAGAGAGGCTAATTAGGTATCTCGAATATTTAGTATGATAAAGTTTCATTTGATTCCTAATTAGTGTCTGTGCTGAAAGCACATAAAGTTTTAAGTTTTAGGTGTTAAGGTTTAAGTGAACCCATCGAATGTTTTTAATATTCTTATTCTCTTTGATGGTTTTCTTTGTATTCTTCGCCCAATTGGCAAAAATACAGAGAGTTTGTAAAAATAATTGAAGATAACAAGTTAAACTTGTTTTTGTCTTTTTGTTTTGTCATGTTGTTAAACTTTGTTGGTGATGAGGAAGTTAAAAAGCAAATTCCTGTACACTAAATTTAACAGATAAACCAAATACAAAAATACCTCCGGTTTAATTCTTTAGAATAGGCGGTATTATAGAACTATATAACAAAAAACGTTTATATAAACTGTTTTTATGCAAATGGAGATAATTTTTTAAGTGCTGTTGGAATAAGATCAGCTAAATCATCAGCTATTAATCCGCGCATTCCGTTGTTCCCTATTTCTCCCGCTAGTCCATGAACAAAAACAGACAGGGCGGCTGCATCAAAAGAACACATTCCGCATGCAGAGTTTGCCGCAATTATTCCTGCAAGCACATCTCCGCTTCCAGCTGTTGCCAAAGCCGGGCAACCGCTTCCATTTATTGAAACAGTATTGTTTTCTGTTACCACAACTGTTCTATGCCCTTTTAAAACAACTGTTCCTCCTGTTTTCTCTACCAATGCCTTTGCCTGTAAAATCCTGTTCTCTTCTGTATATCCACTTAACTCAAATCCATTATATAACCTTTTGGCTTCGCCTGGATGAGGAGTAAAAACATACTTAGAATTTTTGTTCAAAATTTTAGGTTTTATAGCTATAAGGTTCAGTGCATCAGCATCAATAATAAGAGGCTTGTCCAAAGTAAAAATCTCTGCCATCAGCTCTAAGCAGGAATCATTATCAGACATACCGGGACCAATAACAATGGTATCTGCTACATTTGCCAATTGCATAACCTCAGGAATTGATTCTTTGGTAAAAAATCCGGCTCCTGAATCTGGAATTTTGCGAGTTATCAAAGAAAAAATTCCATGATTTTTAATACCGGCTGATGCCGGAACAGCTACAGTAACAAGTCCGGCGCCAGAACGAAGTGCTGCTTTTCCGGCAAGAAAAGGAGCCCCTGGATACAACAAGCTTCCACCAACAACAAGCACCGATCCTAAAGAATTCTTATGACTATTAACGGGTACGCGTGAAATCATGGAATATGCATCTGCTTCTGTAAATAAAGATAGTTCACTACAAGCTTCATCAACATACTTTTCAGGTATTCCAATATCAACAACTGTCAGCTGTCCGCAATACTCCGGTCCCTGCTCTATTATTAAGCCTGTTTTCGGTTGAGCTATTGTTATCGTTAAATCTGCTTTGACGGCATCTTCAGAAACAAAACCTGTATCTCCGTTTAATCCTGAGGGTATATCAATAGCAATTACAGGTAGCTTTGCTTTATTTACAGTTCCTATCCAGTTATCGTATGGCTTCCTTAGAATTCCTTTGAATCCTGTTCCTAGAAGTCCGTCAATTATAATATCTCCTCTTCGAAAGTCATTGTTAGAAAGTTCTGGTTTGACATAAACCTGAATATCACACGGTAACAACTCTGCATGATATTTAGCATCACCTTTCAATTCATTAATCGGACAAATCGAATAGATAATAATATCAGCAAAATAATTATCATAAAGAAATTTTGCTATAACGTAGACGTCACCGCCATTGTTTCCTTTTCCGGCCAACAGAACAAAGCGCTTAACATGAGAAATATCAATTTTTTCTAGATATTTAAGGATTTCTTCTCCAGACCGGATTCCTGCTTTTTCCATCAAAGCACTACCCAAAACTTGGGCTTCTTCAATTGTTCTCCTATCAAGCTCACGCATTTGGTTTACAGAAATAATCTTCATAACATCCTCTTTTCAAGATAAATCTTCCCGGTTATTCAACGGCCAGCCCCGTCGGATGACTGGG
>CAZVCD010000033.1:0-19804 GCA_964625675.1 uncultured Victivallales bacterium
AAATATATCAATATTTTACAATAAACAAAGAGTAAAATGATATGAAAAGGTTTAAAGAATTAATTATCCTAGGAATAAGTTTTTTTATTTTTTCTGTATTAACTACAAATGCTGCGGAAAAATATATAAATATTACAGTCATTAATCACACAAAAGCACCTATGGAAGTTATAGGAGTAAAATCATCAGATGGGCGTAAAGAGCGAGGATACACAGACCCCCTCCCCATAGACATAAAGCAAGGAGAGCTTAAGGAAATAAAAACAAACGATACAATATACCAGAACATACCTGGTAATAATGTAACTTTTTATATTTTAGATATGAAGCAGGAGGCTAATGATAAAGTCTATACCTGGAGCGTCGGTTTTTTCTCGAATCTTGTAATATGCGACTATACTCCTGGTAAAAGAAAAAAAATGAAGGCAAATAATGAAAAGTATATAAAACAGGCGATTGATAAATTTATGCCTATAGGCCATAAAGAAGTATTAGAAAAAAAAGTGTGGGAAATTAGTAACGGTGTGTGCGAATACAAGTTTGTAAGTACACCTTTAGTTTCTGGGTACGTTTGGAAAACAAGCGTAGGATTTGCGAATGTTTATATCGAATCGAGCAAACATCGCCCCTGGGGTGCAAGTGCAACGATAAACATTATTAATCCGTCCCAAAAGGGAAAAAATAAATCTTTGGGAAAGATCCAACACACAAATCCTATGGAAAATTTAAAAAAGTCAAATCTTTAACATAATAATAATCCGAATGAATAAAAGATTAATTGGGATCGTCATGCTAATCGAATTACGCTGTGTGAGTAGAATAGCCTCTGGCGATCCCATCTATATCCCTAAACTTTTTCCTAAAGAAATATTGTTATAATTTATCAATACTTCTAAACTTTCAGTGTAATTCACTAATAGTGCATTTATATTCCAATATAATTTACCATTAATAATTATTGCTGGAGAATTAACATGCAAACTATTATTGAACCTTTCAGAATAAAAGTGACAGAACCTTTAAAAATGACAACCCGCGAAAATAGGGTTAAAATTCTTAAAGAAGCCAATTATAATGTATTCAAAATAGATGCTGAAGAATGCTGTATAGATTTACTTACGGACAGCGGTACAGGCGCAATGTCAACAGAACAGTGGGCTGCATTAATGCTAGGTGATGAAAGTTATGCCGGCAGCAGATCATGGAAAAAATTTGAAGCAGCTGTAAAAAAAATCACTGGAATAAAGCATGTTTTCCCTACACATCAAGGACGTGCAGCAGAAGCAATTTTAGCACAAACGCTACTTAAACCAGGTCTAGTAGTACCAAACAACAGCCATTTTGACACTACAAGAGCAAATATTGAATATGTCGGTGGAAAAGCTATAAATCTTTTAACAGACGAAGGGCTTAATCCGTCTTCAATGGTCCCGTTCAAGGGTAATATGGATATTGATAAACTCGAAAAATGTATTAAAGAATATGGCAAAGAAAATATCCCGTTTGCAATGATTACTGTAACAAACAATACTGGTGGTGGACAACCAGTATCAATGGCAAATATTCGCGCAGTAAAAGAGGTATTGAATAAATATAATATTCCGCTGATAATGGATGCATGTCGCTTTGCTGAAAACTCATATTTTATCCATGAACTTGAAGATGGCTATAAAGGCAAATCCCTACTTGAAATAGCACAGGAAATGTTTTCATATACAGATGGAGCCACCATGAGCTGTAAAAAAGATGGAATGGCTAATATTGGCGGTTTTCTAATTTGCAACAATGATAAATGGGCTGAACAATTTCGTAATTTACTAATATTACGTGAAGGATTTCCAACATATGGTGGACTGGCAGGCCGTGATTTGGAAGTTATTGCCGTAGGCTTAATGGAAGCTCTGGATTATGAATACCAGGTATACCGACACGCCACAGCAACGTATCTAGGGGATAAACTAGAAAAAATAGGTGTTCCAATTATGCGTCCTGTCGGTGGTCACGCTGTATTCCTGGATGCTAAGGCTTTCCTCCCCAACATACCTCCATCACAATATCCCGGAATCGGCCTTCTCAATGCGTTATATATAGAAGGTGGCATCCGCGGCGTAGAGCTCGGCAGCGTTATGTTTGCCACTATTGATAAAAACGGCAAAGAACACCCCTCACCTCTCGAACTTGTCCGCCTGGCATTTCCTAGAAGAGTATATACACAGAGCCATTTCGACTATTTGGCTGAAGCCATAGAAATTGTCTGGAACAGCAGAGATAAAATTCCTGGATACAAAATAACCTATCAGCCAGAATTTTTAAGACACTTTACATGTGATTTTGATATTATCGATTAAGATATATCTTGGTTGTTAAGTATCGTTAACTAAGTTTAATCAGGTAGTAACAGTAAAACCCACCCCTTAATCCCCTCCATGGAGGGGAACTAAGAAGTTCTGCTGGAATAAAAAATCTAATGCCTTTCCAAGCATGGGTAAGAAGTTCTGCTGGAATAAAAAACAGATATCTATTATTGGAATTAGTTATCTGTTTTTTTAATCATATAGATCTAAAAGTCAACATGTTTTTCTTCTTACGCGACGACCAATGCAGTGATATATATTCAACAGCCTCCTGAATATTTAATTCACGAGTACTTACCCCCGTTCTCAAGTATAATTTAGGATTAGCACCGTCTTTCACAAAGACGGGCTGGTAAGCAGGCATTACAATGATTCGGCAGAGTTCTTTGTTTTCAGCTTCGTGAAAAACTAGTATAACCTGTCGGCAAAAATTAGTTCCCAGTTTTGCTGAAATAGCATTCATAACTGCCTGTTCAAATCCATCTTTATCTTTTTTCTTAAGAGTCTGATAGTCATTTTCAAGCCCTACAACAGTTCCGTCATCCGCAACACCGACCAGGAGAGTACCACCATCTGCGTTCATGAATCCAGCAAGTGTTTTTATTACAACATTTTCCAGATTTCTATTAAGTTTATCTTCTTTAAGATCCCAGCGGAATGAAGATTTAAACTCAACCAAAGCACTTTCTCCCTGAGATATTAGAAGTGGAAAGTTCTTTTCCAATTCACCGCTTAAATGTCTTATTTGTATCGTTCGCTTATGCAGAGTTCGATATAATTTTGCACCCAATACACCAAGTCCACATCCAACAAAAGCAAAGAAAAAGGTTTTAATAGTAAAGTCGCCGGTAGAAATTCGATAAAAAAGATTATAAATATATTGTCTTAGAGTCACATCCTGTGCATGTAATTCTTGATAATACACAATTTCATTGATAGGCAAAAGAATAAATGCTCCAATAATTAAACCAACAAAGATAGCCAGAACATAAACAGAAGAATGACCAAAATGCCTAAAAATAAAATTTAAAAAAGGATTACTTTCGTTATCTTCGTTACTCATAATAAACCACATATTTGAATTGTTTGATTTATCTTTCAAGATAAATCTACAGGTAAATACAGAGCCAACAAAATAGCATGTTTTATGTCCATTACAATCAGGGTGAAATTTGTTTTTTGCTTTTTACAATTGAATATGCCGTAGGGGTTTTTATCTCATTTATTTTTATTATTTATCAAAAAAAAATCTTTTTGGGTATAAATTATAAAATATAGTTAAATTTGTTTTATAGAAAAGCTCTCAGTAAAAAACCAATATAGTATGGCTAAATTATGGAATGGCATTTTAAAAAGTTTAATGAACTGACTACTGAAAAATTATATGAGATGATCAGTTTAAGAATACGGGTCTTTATTATCGAACAAAATTGTTCATATGACGAGTGTGATGGAAAAGACCTTAACGCTATACACCTTTTTGCTACAGATAAAGATAAAATCACAGCTTACGCTAGAATTTTGCCACCTGGGGTTTCTTGTATTGAAGCATCAATTGGGAGAATTCTTGTCGACAAAGAACATAGAGGCAAAGGACTTGCAAGACAGATAGTAAACAAAGCCATCGAATATATCAAAACAGACCTTCGTGAAACATCAATCAGAATACAAGCACAGCAGTATCTCGAAAAGTTTTATGCCGAATTAGGCTTTAAAACGGTATCTTCTACTTTTATACTTGAGAATATACCCCACGTTGATATGCTGCTTACGAATAGCGCCAATAAACAATAATTTAAATTTTTTATTGTGGATATCCTATATTCTTTTCATTTACCCACTCATTCTAAGAACAAGCCATAACTATTCAGAAGAAAAAGTGTTTATCAGAAGAAAAAAGCTAATAATAAGCCCAATACTACTGGCACAGGCTACTAAAAAAAAGTTTGCCCATACAAAGGTAGTTGCTACAATCAGAACGGTAATATACATAAAATATATTTCATAAAATCTTTCCAGAATAAAAAACAATGTTGTTTGAAAAAAAAGTAGTCCAAGAAATGCAACAGAAATCTTCTTGTCCCTTTTGAAAAAGACAGCATACAATATTAACCCAATAATGACCAGTGAAGCAACAAACGATGCTTTACCTATAGTACCGAGAGCGGAGAATGCCTGAAATAAATCAAGATTAGATATAAGCGTCCGATTATAATATTTTACTAAAAAATGAACTGAAAAAGACAGCATGATAGCCTGTGCCACCAGTAGTGATACTAATCTAAAAATTAGTTTTTTGTTTTCAATCTCTTTACTATTCATTGTTGCTAGATCCTAATTCTATACATTCAAGTTAAACTTGTTTTTATCTTTTTACTTTATTACTGTTCATCATTATCCATAGAAGGGGTTCACCCCTTTCTCTCTACAAAATTTATAACCATACCACTTCCAACTTCTTCTAAATTTACCACTTTAGATAATTCAATTTTAGACTTTAGGTCTGTACAATGACAGGCATAAATACTTTGTGAATGCAATTCTTTCATATATTTTAATGTACCCTGTAGCTGGCGAGAAGATGGATTGAGTAAATGAAACCCTCCGATAACACTAACAATTCTGTCATCAGCACATACTTTTTTAGCTTTTTCAATAATATTACAAATACCGGCATGTGAACATCCAGTAATAACCACAAGCCCTTTGGGGGACTTGTAAACCAGGGCTGAATCATCCAGTACGTAATCATCTTTTTTTATATTGCCTTCAACTATTTGTCCAATCGGATACTCAGCTTCAAAATCATTAGTCCTTTCAATCTCACCGAGAAAAAATAGGTTATTAGTTAATGCCACCGGCTCTCTGCTCAATTGTAATTTAAAATAATTAGATAGCATATCATTGTCCAGAACGCTACCAATCACAAGAGTATCTTCATATATTTTAGGCAAAAAAGTCAGGGGATGAGCAACAAGCCGAGGAGTTCTGATTTTTTGTTTATTTTGGATTTTATTTTCATAGTATTTTATTAGGTGACTAAGTCCCCAAGTATGATCATTATGTCCATGAGATAATGCAATAATATCAATATCAATCAAATCTATATTCATTATTTCAGCATTGCGGATAAAAATATCAGAATACCCTGCATCAAACAATATTTTTTTATTATCAGTCTCAATTAAAAAAGATAACGCCGGTTCTGCAAAAAAATATCTGTCAATTAAAGTATTGTTATCAACCAGTACAGTTAATTTCATCGTGTCAACCTTTGAACTAAAAATTAAAAACAGCAAATAGAAAAAAATATAAATATTTAGTCTTTTGTTAATTTAACATATCTACTGATAAGTAGAAAATTATTATATTACAGCAGCACCGTCACCGGCACCGCATATAATTACTGGTATATCTATACCCGTTTGTATTTTAAAAGCAGTCTTGAGTCTGTCTTTATATTGTTCTGTCATATCAGTTTTAACAATATGAATAGATATGCCACCAAAACCACCACCGCTTAAGCGTGCACCGGCACACCCTGGAATAGACTTAGACAGTTCTATCAGATAATCAAGTTCAGAACAACTGTTTTCAAAATTATCCATCGAGCTCCGGTGTGATTCGTACATCAAAGCACCAAATTTCTCAATATCATTATTTTCAAGGGCTTTAATCCCCTCTAACACACGTTCATTTTCACCAACAATATGAAGAGCCCGTTTATAATCCATAAAATTCATCAGTTCTTTACAATCATTAAGTATTTTAAAAGATACATCTCGAAGAGCTTTTACCTCTGGATATTTCTGTTTTATTACATCAACAGCATTTTCACAGCTTGTTCTTCTTAAATTATAATCGGAATCAACCAGATTATGCTTCACCATAGAATTAGCAACAACAAATTCATATTCGCGAGGAAACTGTACCCGCTTTAAAACTTTAATTTCTCTAAAATCACAGAATATTAAATTGTCTTTTTTCCCAAATATAGAACTAAACTGATCAAGCAAACCACTTTTTAATCCTAAATAATTGTTTTCAACACGCTGTCCCAACTTCGCCCATTCTTCCGGAGAGAGCTCTACACCATACAATTTGCCCAGCGCAAAACATGCAGATATTTCGAGGGCAGCAGAACTGCTCATACCAGCAGAAAGTGGTACACTGCTCATAATACCGGCATTAAAAGCGGTTATTTTATTTTTCATACCAGGCAACTTACTTATTTCATAAACAACACCTTTAATGTAGTTGCTCCAGTCTCCAGATTTAGCTGTATCCAAAGTATCAACACCAAAACTGGCTGTCAAGTTATTATCAAATGAATTCAGAGTACATGTTTTTCCTTCAACAGGCACAACTGCAAAGACTGTATTCAAATCAGTGGCAGCACTAAGTACAAACCCATCATTATAGTCCGTGTGATTACCTAGGATTTCAAGGCGGCCAGGTGCGGCAGCAACAATCACAGGAGAAACACCATATTCTTCTTTGAACTTGTCTACTATCAACGATTTAATGCTTATCACGATAAAACCTCCATAAGAATACATTAAAGTTACAAATTATGTAACACTATTTTAAAAGGTAGCATAGTTTTTTTATTTTGCATTTACTGATTATTTTTTCTTCCTTTGCTTGCCAAAAAAGGACAAGCTACTATTTTCTATGTATACTTCAGTATACAATATACTTTTTTATAAAAAAATTAAAGGATGAGGTAATTTTATGAGTACAATTGATATCGACAGTCTAACCGAACACATGATGGAACGCATGGAGACCACCATAGAACATATGAAATCTGATTTTTTAGGATACAGGACAGGTAAAGCTTCACCTGCGCTTGTTGAAAATATCTTAATCGACTACTATGGCACTTCTACCAGGCTCAAAGAGTTAGCCGGCATTACTGTTCCAGAGCCACGTCTTTTAGTCATTCAACCTTATGATCCCAGTTCAGTTCCTACGATAGAAAAAGCAATAAGCAGTTCAAACATCGGCATTAACCCTGTTAGTGACGGTAAAATCCTGCGCCTTCCCATACCGGAGCTAAGTGAAGAAAGACGTGCTTCACTAACAAAACAGGTTAACACACGCTCAGAGGAAGCACGTGTTTCTATTAGAAATACTCGCAGGGAAGGAAATGATATAGCAAAGAAAGCTGAAAAAAGCAGTGATATCACAGAAGACGATCTTAAGGTTGTTTTAAAAGAAATACAGGAACTGACAGACAGCAGCATTGAAGACATCGACAAAACACTGAAAGCAAAAGAAAACGAATTAATGAATATTTAATTAGTTTTAGGTGTTAGGTGGAACTTAAAAATTTTCTACCCCACACTCACCCCAGTAAACCTATTGTCGCGTAGAGACGCAAAATTTTGCGTCTCTACCAGCTGATATTGATTGTACACAGAACATCACAATATCCCCACCTTCAGTCCCGTAATTAAGATTATAAAATATAGATTAAGTTTTATATTCAAAAAATATATAGATCAATAAAAAAAGCCTATGCATAAGAGCTACCGTTACATATTAATATTAATCATAATATTGGGGTTTGCATTACGACTTAAAATAAGTCACGAACTTCTCCTGGCAGACCCGAATGTACTAAATCCCTCTTCTTTAACCGATATGGCTGTCTTCAAGGAACTGGCGAGTCAAATAGCACAAGGTACATATTGGCAGCCTTTTTATTTTCAACCTTTTTATTATGCAGTATTTCTTCCCGGTATATTTAGAACTCTTGGAACGAATATTAGCTACGTTTTATTAATTCAATCCTTACTAGGCTCCCTTATAATACTTTTTGCAGCTTTATCAGCTGAAATGCTCTGGAATAAAAAAACGGCAATAATAACAGCTCTTTTATTATTGTTCTCCCAAACGCTCAGTTTTTATACCCCATTCCTTCTAATTGCTACACTGCAAAGCTTTTGGCTCAGCCTGCTTCTCTATATGACCTTACTTGGCTTTAAAAACAAAAAAAATGTTTACTGGATATATATCGGTTTTATCACAGGCTGTTCTATTTTGACACGGGGTAATATGTGGCTATTCGTGCCTGTCTTATTTGCCCTTGCAATTTATTATGGAATAAAACAGGGGGACACTAGAAAAAATTTCACAAACAAACATATAATGCCAATAATCCTATTTTTGCTTTTTATGATACTACCACAAATTCCTTTTATTTACATAAACACAAAAATACTACATACACTATCCTGTTCCAACACAGTCGCGGGTGTAGCATTGGCCTATGGCAACACACCGGAGTCACCTCCATCCGCCAATGACCCGGAGTTTGGAGCAGGCATTACTACTCCAAACCCTACACAACAATACTGGCTGGACACTGCACAACATAAATCTATAATCCAAAGAATTATAAACTTTATAAGAGAAAAACCGTTAAGTTATATTGAGCTCACTTTTAGAAAACTGCTTCTATTCTGGGACTATCGGGAAATACCGAATAATGTTGATATTAATACTGAACGATTTTTAAGTCCTACTCTGAATAATTTTTGTTTTATAACAACTTCCATCTTTATGCTCTTTGCTATTCCGGGTATTTTAATTTATCTACCATTCATCTCAAGAGAAAAAAGAAAATATCTAATACCTTTTTTATTTGTACTGACTTATTGGATAAGCATATCGTTAGTTAAAATTCTAGCAAAGTACAGGGTACCACTAACACCACTAATGGCTGTTTATGCCTCCGGATTTATTAATTTTATTGTTTTTAAAAAATCAAACATTAAGAAAATTTTAGTAGTTATACTGCTCGTGGTATTTTCAACATTTGTTGTGTTTTTTAGTTATGATTTCTATCGTTATAACCTAGAGTCAAAAGTTATAAAGTTAATAAATCCCAACGGTGTATCAGTTAATATGAAAGATAAAACAATGTATCTGGACAACGGTCCGGCAATACTGGGTTCCTGGAATTTTATTAAACTGAAGCAGAACAACACCCTTACCAAAAAATTTATAACTAATGACAACAGCGTATCACCTGTCGGTACATTTAATATTGCTTTTGTAGCTGATACACCCATAGAAGCTACTATTGAAATTAACGGAAAAAGCTTCCATTTAAAAACAGACAAACCCGGCATAATAACTAGAGATTTCAATATCCCTATCGAAAACAACGATTCTTCGAATACAAAAAATAAAAATAGTACTGCGATTAAGATAACAGTTAAACAGTTAACTGGAAAGCTATATTCTATTATAGATCTACAGAGATGCTATGGGAGAACTAGCATCAACAATAAGCCTATAAACGCTGAATTGGTCTGCAGACTTTTTCTTAAACATGTTTCACTCTCAGGTTAGACTCCCACAAATCATTCCATATAATGTGAGGTAATTCATGATTTATGTATTGCATAATACTATATTATTACTTATAATGTATTTTCTAAGTACCCCCCCCTAGCATGCATTAATAAAGAATTATTAAAAAGAACTATTAATATAAAACAATAAATTTAATTCAACTCTAAGGAAGGATCATTAGAAATCTCATGAATACACACACTAAAAAGTCTAGTCTATTTGCTTATGGTGACATCAATGGTTTTTTGGGATTAGTCTCTGATAACATGGCTAATCTATCGCTTGCAACTATCCTGCTAATGACATTTGATTTTCCAAAAGAAGTGATCTTTTTTGATATTTTTCCTGGAATAGTACTAATCATAGTTCTTGGTAACATATTAATGACGATTGTAGGTATAATAACGGCCAAAAGAACCGGTCGAACTGATGTTACTGCTATGCCATATGGGCTTGATGCCCCGACGACAATCAGTATGCCTCTTATTATTGTAGGCCCACTGTTTGTTTCATTTAAGCAGGCAGGCATAGATCCGCATAGTGCAGCAATAATGGCCTGGCATGGAGGAATGGCCGCTATGGTGGTAATTGGTTTATTTAAAATAATTGCTACCCCTTTTGCAAATGCTATTTCCAGAATAGTTCCGTTGGCCGGCCTACTAGGCTCACTTGCCGGCATAGGTGTAATGATAGGAATGCTTGCATTAATGCATATATTTTCCTTACCTTTGGTTGGTATTATTTCTTTAGGGTTTGTTCTCTATATACTTATAGCTAAAATTCCACTTCCTAAAGGAGTGCCTGCCTTACTTATTGGAATAGTATTGTGCACAGTTATTTACCATGTTTTAGGTCAAACCGGCCTTTCAATAACTAGCTACAGTTTTCCAACTTTCTCTTTCTCAGCCAGCCTGCCAATTCCTACATTAGGGGCACTGGAAGGTTTTAAGCATATTATACCATTACTTCCTGCAATTATACCTTTTGCTATCCTTGTAACTATCGGAGACATAAATGTTACTGTTAGTGCAGTAGAAGCAGGTGACCCTTATAAACCTAGAAGTATTTTACTGCTTGATGGAATAACTACACTTATCGGAGCATTTTTCGGCAGCATAACCCAAACTACAGCCTTTGCAGGACAACCAGCCTATAAATCAATGGGTTCTAAAATAGGTTATACACTATATATTGCTATTTTTATGGGGGTATGCGGTTTTCTTGGTATCGTTTCTTACATTATTGAATTGATTCCTACAGCTATTTTTGCACCGATTTTAATATTTGTAGCTATAGAAATAATTGCTCAGGGTTTTTCAGCAGTACCCAAAAAACACTACGTGGCTTCAGCATTTGCACTTTTCCCTTCCGCATTAAAACCGGCTCTTATCTTTATAACCGCAGGTTCATATTTAACAATGAGTAAACTCACTACTATGAGTGAAACAGTAACAAGTGCATATTCACAAACACTAGTGCTCACAGTTCTTGTGAATGGGTTTATATTAACTGGTATGCTTTGGGGAGGATTACTTGCTGAGCTAATTGATAGAAAATTAAAAACATCAGCAGTCTATCTATTTATTCTTGCTGTGTTTACTTTCTTTGGTATTGTTCACTCTACAAATTTTTCTGGAACAATGTATTTACCATGGAATATTTCAACAGTTCAAAGTTATATGTGCTACAATATTACAATAGGCTACCTAGTACTTGGAATTTTGTTTCTCGCTTTTTCCTTTACAAAGTATTCCAAACATGTAACAGAAGCAGCAGACCATTAAACTTTACAACAAATAGATTTAAATTATTTATAATTCTAATATCTAAACAGCCTGTAGCTCATTGTGACTACAAGCTGTTTTTTTACAATCAGTGTACTATATGCTTTTTAAACCATCAATGAAACGACCTATTCCTTCAGTTGCCGTTTCTTCCTTCAGTGCGCCATAGGCAAGTCGTACATAACATCCAGTTTCTACACCAAAAGTAGAACCTGGAACCAATGCAACTTTATTATCAAAAATCATTTTTTTTACAAATTCCATAGATGTAAGATTCGTGTTATTTATCCGTATAAAGATATAAAAAGCACCATCAGGATGAGAAAAACTAATTTTATCCCCAACACTTTCTAATTGAGATAATACAAGCTTTCTTACATTCTTAATAGAGGCCAAATGTTCTCTACAATATTCATTTCCAACTCCCATTGCACCAACCCCAGCGTACTGAGAGACAACCGGAGCACATATTACATTTGTATCCTGTATTTTTTTAAAAGCCATCTCAAGATGTTTAGGCAACACTAAATACCCTATTCTCCAGCTAGCCATACCATAAGCTTTTGAAAGCGAATAAATAGAAACGGTATAATTTTCTGAATCTTTTATCGATCCCGGAGAAAAATGTTCAACCTCTCCGTATGTAAAGTATTCATATGCCTCATCACAAATATGATATATATTGTTATCCCGGCACAAACTGTTTATTTCAGTTAATATATCTTTGCTATATACAACTCCAGTTGGGTTATTCGGTGTTATTGTTACAATGGCTTTTGTTTTCGAATTAATAGCTCCCTTTATGGTATCTATATCCGGTTGATAATTAGAGTCGGTAGGAACGGTGACAACCTTACAACCTGCAATTGAAATCGCCATTTCATAATTAAAGTAATAGGGCGACAATAAAATAATTTCATCTCCTGGATCAGCTATCGCAAAAAGTATATTATAGAAAGCCATATTAGCACCGGCAGTAACAAAAACCGCGTTTTTTTCAGAATCTATTTTTATCCCGTTTTCTTTGCCAAGTTTATCTTCTATTAACTTTAATAAAGGGGCGATTCCTTCTGCTAATTTATATTTATGGACATGGGGTGTTAAAAGATTTTCTACCACACAGGTTATTGCTTCTTTCGGTGGGTCGTAATAAACAACACCCTGTCCCAATGAGATAGTTCCCGGATTTGCTTTTATCCATTGACCAAGTATCGGTATAACCGGAGTCTGGACTTCCTGTATTCTAGCTGATTCCATTTTACTCTTTCCCTAAATATGATCTAAAAAAGTTGTTCCGCATGCAAAGACATGCTAAAATTAGTGCATACAATAAAAAATACAGTTATTTATTGAAAAACAAATTTAGGCCACAAAACTTTGTGTTATAACTTATTCATAACCAACAATATTCAATGACCTAACAAAACAAAAAGACAAAATCAAGTTTAACTTGATTTTTATCAGAAAAACAAGTATTTTATATTTCTGACTTCACAAACTACAGATTGGTATTTACATATACTGCTGTATGTGTTTTAATAGAGAATACCAATAACTCATTTATACAGGAATACAACGCTATGATTAATCATATTTCAATAGGTGTGATAAGAGAAACTAAAAATCCACCGGACAAAAGAGTAGCTATTACTCCGGAAGAAGGTGTCAATATTCTTAAAATATTTCCACACGTTAATCTTTTCATTCAATCCAGCAACAACAGATGTTTCTCTGACGATGAATATGGATCTCTTGGACTTAATGTTGTGGATGACCTAGATCACTGCGATATTTTAATTGGAGTAAAAGAAGTTGCTATTGAAAAACTTATCCCCAACAAAAAATACATGTTTTTTTCTCACACAACTAAACAGCAGCCATATAACAAAAAACTGCTCAAAGAAATCTTAAAGAAAAACATTACGCTTATAGACTATGAACTTTTAACCAATGATTCTAATATAAGATTGATTGCATTCAGCCGCTGGGCAGGTGTAATAGGCTGCTATGATGGACTAAAAGCTCTCGGAGAAAAACTTAATTTATTTAAATTAAAACCAGCATCACAACTTCATCATATTTATGAAATGTTTGATGAACTAAATGCTGCAAAAAAACTACCTCCACTAAAAATTCTTATTACCGGAAACGGAAGAGCCGGCAAAGGTACTATTGAAATTTTAAACTATTTGGAAATACCTAAAGTAGCGCCTGAAGACTTTCTAAGCAAAAACTATGACCATACTGTTTTCGCAATAATAGACCCACATGAATACGTAGAACGAGTAGATGGCAAAGAATTAACCCTTCAACACTTCTTTGACAACCCAACCATGTATCGTTCTACATTTGCTCCATATACCAAAGTAACTGATTTTTTTATTGCATGTCATTTCTGGGATCCGCATTCGCCTATATTTATGACAAAGGAAGATATGCAGGCAGATGATTTTAAAATATCAGTTATTGCTGATGTTTCATGTGATATTGACGGCCCAATTCCATCTACAATACGTCCTACTACTATTGAGGAGCAAATATATGGTTATAACCCTTTCAATGGAAAAGAAACAGCACCTTTTACCAAGGGATCTATTACAGTAATGGCGGTAGACAATCTGCCAGGGGAATTACCAAGAGACACTTCTTCTGATTTCAGCAAAAACCTGGTTGAAAAAATCTTCCCGTCCCTACTAGTACAGGATGAACTTGACATTATAAAACGTGCTACTATAGCGAAAAATGGCAAACTAACCAAAAGTTATGCTTATCTAAAGGATTATGCTTCTTAAAATCCAGGGAGCAGGATCAATTCATCGTTATTTAATTTATCAAAAATACTTTAATACATAGAAATTGGAGTCTTAAAAAAATGATTAAATACAAAAAAATAAATACCGCAATAATCTGTTTTCTAACATTAATCATTACAGTTTCACTATTTGCTAAAGCTATCGAAATCATATCTTTTAATGATTTTCATGGTCGCATTAATGAAGACACATCGCCAAAAGGAAAAGATGTAGGTATAGAAAAATTTGCTACCGCCATAAAAAACGAGATAAAAGCCTGCAATGGTAATGCTATTGTCCTAACTGCAGGAGACAATTATCAAGGGTCTGCTATAACTGTATTAACAAAAGGAGCACCTATATCAGACATGATGAAAGAAATACATGTATCAGCTTCGGCTGTAGGAAATCATGAGTTCGACTGGGGTCTTGGCTCCTTTAAAAAATGGGAGAAAGATGGTGGCTTTCCTTTTCTCGCAGCAAATATTATTGATAAGAAAACAAATAAACCGGTAAAATGGGCAAAACCTTACCTTATTATTAAGAAAGATACTGCTAAAGTAGCCTTTATTGGCCTGGCAACAATAGAAACACCATTTGCTACAAGTAAAAAAAACATTGAAACCCTAAAGTTTACAGATCCGGTCAAAGCTGTACAGCAATGGATTGATTTTTTAAATTGCGGGAAAGATGAAGCCGGTAAACCTGACGTAATAATAGCATTAACTCATATACCGTCATACCAAAATAAAATCAATGGTAAAATTACCGGAAAAGAAATTAATGACCTTTGCAGCAAAACAAAAGGACTTAATGCTGTAATTTCAGCACATAGCCACAAAACAGTCTGTGGTTATATAGACAACATCCCAGTAGTCCAGGCTAATAGCAATGGCAGAGCTCTCGGTATTTTAAAAATTGTATTGAACGATAACAATGAGTTAAAAAAAATCACACCATCAATCTTAGAAATTTATAAACATAAAGCTGAATTAAAAAAAGATAAAAACACTACAAAAATATACGATAAATATTTGACTCAGATGAAAAAACTTGATAAACCTATCGGAAAAGCTGATGGTAATTTTTTAAAAGAAGAAAATAGTGGCAACGTAACAGGCATTGGTGCCTGGTTTACTAAAGTGATGACTGATCAAACCGACTCACAGATAGCAGTAATAAATAGCGGTGGCCTAAGAACAGGATTATACTCAGGCAATATCACTATTTCAGATATGTATGGACTAATGCCATTTGACAACTCCATCGTCACAATGAAACTCTCAGGGAAAGATCTGAAAAGAGTAATTAATCACTGTTTGGATGGTACTGGAGATTTTTATGGTTTGAAAGTTCTCTATGATAGTAGTGCACAAAAAGACAATAGTATAATATCTATGACTCTATTAAACGGCAAACCGATAGAAATGAATAAATATTATACTGTTACAACTCTTGACTTTAGCTTTAACGGTGGAGATAAATTTGACTTTTCAGGAGCTAAAGATGTAAAAAAAATAGACGAATCCCTTCGTGATTTACTGATTAATGAAATAAAAGAAAAGAAGACCATTCATCCTGTAAAAACAGACTATCTCATAAATAATGCCGGCCAACAAAAAGCGGCATAGAATTTAGAAATCTATGCATAAAAGAGAAAAATGGAGCAGTCAGTTTAGCTTTATTCTAGCTGGAGTAGGAGCTGCCATCGGAGTAGGAAATCTTTGGCTTTTCCCATGGAGATTTGCTACTTATGGTGGAGGCTCTTTTCTGATACCTTACCTTATTTTTATTTTTATTTTCGTCCGTTTAGGCTTAACTGCTGAATTTGCTTTTGGGAGATCACAACAACAGGGGCCGGTAGGTGCATTTAAAGCTGTTTTTCCTAAAAAACATAAAACTCTTGGCGCTCTACTAGGCACCCTGCCAGGCATTGCACTTTTTGCAATACTATGTTTTTATATTGTAGTTGCTGGTTGGATTGCCACGTATACATTCTTATTTTTCAGAGATTTTAATGTTATATGCACAGATCCAGCAAATTATTTTAACTCATTTGCCGGAAGCAACCAAACTTTTGTAGGTTTAGCTGTCGTAACCTGCATTGTAGCGCTCACTATCATGCTTGGGGTCAAAAAAGGTATAGAAAAATGCAACATGATAGCAATGCCTTTATTTTTTACTATCCTCCTTATTTTATTAGTAAGAAGCTTAACACTTAGCGGTGCACCGCAGGCATTTCGCTATATGTTTACATTTTCATGGGACCAGCTATTAAATCTTAATACCTGGATGATGGCCTTAGGACAAAGTTTTTTTACTGTAAGCCTGGGAGGGATGTTAACATACGGGTCATATCTGTCAAAAGATTCAGATATACCTAATGCGTCTTTCTGGACTGTATTCTTTAATACAACTGCATCTATCTTAGCCACACTTGTAATAATTCCTGCAATTTTTTCCTTTGATATGAATATGAATTCCGGTCCTGCCCTGTTATTTATAACCATACCCAAAATCTGCACACAAATCCCATATGGCATAGTCTTTGGAGGATTATTCTTTTTATGCGCTTTACTTGCAGCCTTAAGCTCTGCTATAAATCTACTGGAAGTACCTACAGAGACTGTTATTTCAATCTTTAGAACATCTCGAAAAACAGCAGTGATTATTGCTATATTTGCTATGCTAATCATAAGCATACCACTTTCTCTTAACATGAACTATTTTGAACACTGGACAGACTATGTATCTATTTATTTCTACCCTCTTATACCACTAATTATTCAGGTTGCTTTTTTCTGGGTATATGGATCAAAAAACGCTGTTGCTGACATAAATACAGGTTCAAAGCATCCTCTATCAATAATTGACAAGTATATATTGAAATATATTTTTCCAAGCATTTGTTTTATAGTTATTATTTTAAGTATTATTTACAATGGCATAGGTTGATTAAAAAAAAAACAGCCCATACCACACGTATTCTTTATTGACTAATTCCGCCGATTAAACTATAATTGAAGAAGTGGTTTTATAAGTAGGCTTAAATTTCTTCAACAAAAAGCCTTCCTCCAATGAGATATCGCTCAATAAAAGAAATATTAATTATGAGTTTACCAAAAAATAAAAGCGCATTCCTTTCGGTTCTGCTTATCGCATTGCTACTATTTACTTCTGTCAGTATAAGAGCAGAATTGCAGCCTAAAGATAATTTTGGAATTATATCCAGAATTATTGCTGCAGTACTTACAAGCGAACACTACCTGAATAAAACTAATGAAAATGAAATATCACAACAACTCTTTAACGAATATCTGGAAACACTGGATCCGTACCATTTATACTTTACTCAGAAAGACATTGATTATTTTAAAAAAGAGGCCGGCCCTTCATTATATAATAAACTCAAACAAGGAAATACCGAGTTTGCATTTATTGTTTACAATACACACATGGACAAAGTCAAAAAGCGTGAAAAATTTGCAAAGTCTCTAGTCAAAAAAGGTTTCGACTTTAACAAAGACGAAAATTTTAACTTTGACAGAGCAGAAGCAGACTGGGCTAAATCTGAAGAAGAACTGGATGATATCTGGAGGAAAAAAATTAAAAATGATGTACTGACTTTTCGTCTGATGAATAAAGTAGCTGATTCTGCGGACAAAAAAGATAAAGCAAAAAATGACAAACCATATTTAAAAAAATCTCCTTCAGAACGCGCGCTAAAAAGACTAAAAACATACCGCCTCTATCTAGAGGATAACGAACCTATTAACGTTTTAGAAATATATCTTTCCACACTTGCTCACATATATGACCCACACTCCTCTTATATGTCTCCTCAAACAGAAGAAAACTTCAATATACAGATGCAGCTGTCTTTTGTTGGGATAGGCGCCCTTCTCAGTTCAGAGGATGGATACACTAAAGTAGAAAAGATTATCCCTGGCGGTCCAGCCGCTAGAGACGGCCAGCTTAAACCTACAGACAGAATAATAGCAGTAGGTGAAGATGACCTGCCCCCTATAGATATACTGGATATGCCTCTAACAAAAGTAGTAAAAAAGATAAGAGGGAAAAAAGGAACTAATGTTCACCTTACCATTCTTGAAGGAGCACAGGGAGCTCAGGCTATTCCTAAAGAGATACTTATTGAGCGTGGCGTAGTAAATCTTAAAGATTCTGAAGCTTCTTCCAAAATAAAAGTTATTAACACACCTAATAGCGAAACATTACGTATCGGAGTAATAACTCTCCCATCATTCTATTATGATTTCCAAAGCGCTATACAGGGGAAAAAAGACTTTAAAAGCTCTACCAAAGATGTGAAGAAAATCCTTCAGAAATTCAACAAAGATGGTGTTGATGGTGTTATTCTTGATTTAAGAATTAACGGTGGCGGAAGTTTAAAAGAAGCTATCGAGATAACCGGATTATTTATAGATGACGGCCCGATTGTACAAACCAAAAATCAACGAAAAAAAATATTTGTAGAAAAAGATCCAGATACAAAATGCTACTATAATGGACCACTACTGGTACTCGTCAGTAATCTTAGCGCCTCAGCCGCGGAAATACTTGCCGGCGCAATACAGGACTTTGGGCGAGGTATTATTGTCGGAGATAAAAAAACACACGGCAAAGGAACCGTACAGACCGTTTTAGATCTTGGTAATATTTTATCTCGATTTAAGCTTGGTTTTAACCCCGGGGCCATAAAACTGACAAATGCTAAATTTTATAGAATAACCGGTAGTTCTACACAAAACAAAGGCATAACACCTGACATTGCTTTTGATTCATTTATGGATCATATGGATATAGGAGAAGATAAGTTAAAGCACGCTCTCAAATGGGATACTATACTCCCGACGCAGTATACCCATAATTCTGATATTAACAGAATTATGCCCGAATTAAAAAATCTCTCAAAATTAAGACAAGACAAAGAACCTGATTTTATCCGGCTAAAAAAATCAATTAAACAATTTCAAGAAATCCAGGAAAAAAAGGAAGTTTCTTTAAACGAGAATAAGCGCTGGGAAAAATACCTTAAAGAAAAGAAAGTTACAGAAAAGCAAAAAGCTCTTTATAAAAGTCTGGAATCTAAAATAGCAAAAGACAGTAAGTCCTCTGAAACAAAAACTGACGAAAAAGATTCACAGGATCTTTTCCTGGATGAAAGTACAAATATTCTAGCTGATTATATTAAACTTTCAAAAACGCCTTCTAATGCTACTGCAAAAAGAGTAACTCTAAATGTAACTGAGTAACCAGAATTGCCCGTGATCGAGCTATACAAGACAAGCAAATCGTAGTTAAAAAGGTTGCTCTATCACCCTGAGAAATTAAAACCATACTTTTAATAAAAAAAGTTCTACACTCTCCTTGACAATTTATTTTTTGATAGTACTTTTTAAACTTATCCTAGAGCGGGCATAGCATAGTGGTAATGCTCCAGCCTTCCAAGCTGATTAGGAGGGTTCGATTCCCTCTGCCCGCTCCA
>CAZVCD010000034.1:0-19474 GCA_964625675.1 uncultured Victivallales bacterium
CCTTCTTCAAGAAGAATTTGAGATGAAGATAAAATGCTAATCGCATGTTTCAGGCCAGGTTGTCCATAAAGCATGTAATACGCCTCACAATAAGATGGAAACGGCCATGTCCAGGCTGTACCATTATGATATGCTGGCTTCCTTGTGACGTCTTCGACGCCTTTATAAGTTCCCCAGTATGGAGCCAATGGATTATTCAACAGCTTTCCATGATTTAATATTGACAGCTTAAAAGAAGTCTTTCTATCTGCTAAGCTTCTAATTGCACCTGGAATTAATAATTGGGAAGTGGTTTTCAAAACAGCTCTCGATATGTCAAAATCTGTAACTGCACCAAGAGTAATTGCAAAAAGTTGATTAGGTCTAATATGATCATCCATTATCGATTCAGAAGCAGGCTTCATTGGCGAGCAATGCAGGCAGTCTGATAGCCATTTTTCTCCTGTTAACTTACCATTTCCATCTATTTCTTCATAGAGAAAGTGGTTGTTTATTGAACTTTTTACTTGTTCAGACAAATCTTCCCATTTTTTTCCTTGCTCAACAGAAGCAAGAAATTTTAATCCTGCATACCATAAAGCCTGTATTTCAATCGGATAACCTTCCCTTGGTGTGCCGGCTGGATAGTTTGTATCCATCCAGGTAAAATGAGGAGGGCTATATACAAGCTTACTCTCTTTATCAACTTTTATGCCATTAGACGTGCCTTTGATATAGCCATTAGCAACAGATTTCAGTGCCTCTAAATAGGTTCTGTTTTCATTGACATTAACATCAAGAATGTCATTATTACCTAGCGCATTACAATAATCTTCAGTAACAACAATCAGCCATAAAGGCGCATCAGAAGTATCCCAGTTTCCAACCTTTTCTCCATAAATTATATTCGGAAGCTTTCCGCCGGTCGCAAATTTTGCAAACTGCAGTAAAATTTCTTTAACATCATCATACATTCCTGCAGCAATTAGCCCTCTTACACAAATCAGGGTATCTCTTCCCCAATCTAAAAACCATGGGTAACCTGCTATAACAGTCTTTAGATTATCCCTTTTTACTACAAATTTTTTAATCGCGTGCAACAGAACTTGATCAAAAGAGTTATCAGCTGCTTTTAAAAGATATTTAAAATTAACATGTGTATGAAAATCGATTGTTTTATTTTCTTTGGGAGTTAAAATCTGCGCTGTTACTTCCGCGTGTTCTCCACCGCTTAGACCTATATTAAAATACCCTGGGCTAAATAAATCTGAATTTGGTTCAAAGCCTCTTTCTTCTTCTGTTTTGCGGTAAATAGAATGTTGGGTTTCAGGTTGAATTTTAAAAAAGCCCTTTGTCGCAAGCATTTTTAATTTTCTCTCTTTGACTGGAGAAAAGGTAAATCCTTTTTCAGAGCCTGTAACTGCACTTTTCCAACTTTTTGTTACTTGGTCAGTTAATTTGGTATCCTGATGAAAATTTCTATCTTCAATATCAGGTCTAAATATAAAGTGTACGAGAGAGTTATCATCCAAATAATGAGTTCTGCTATCAGTCGGATGCCTATAAACACTAAATCTAATAGCATTTTTATTAGACAGCATTACTGCGGCTATGCTTATATCTACATATAAACCATTACCAACAGGAACATGAAACGTCCATGTTCCCCCTCCATTCGGGTTAACAGTAAAGCTTTCCGTGGTGCTTATATTTAATTTCTCGGGTCTTCCATGTCGTATTATCCATGCTCTGCAGCGATTGAGCATAATATGTCTATCTACAGGAATGCTTGTATTTAAATTTGCAGCAAGTAAAGCATTGTATCTGTCGTTTATTTCTCCCCACTTTAAACAAGCCCGTAGCATTCCACCTCTTTTATTTCCATCAAAAAATGTTTTTTCACTATCGCGTATTTCTTTGACATTCAAAGAAATCTTGCAGTTTTCACTATCGGCAGCAAGCAGTAAAACATCAGCTTCATTGTGTTCACATTCTGTATCTTTATAAACAGATATTTTCATAGTAACAGTTGTATGACATTTTGGAGTTGGAGCCTTCCTGACAATTACTACAAAATATCGCCCTGACCGATCTATCAAACTGTCTATATTACGTGTTACTTTTCCATCTCTAACAATACTTGCTCTGAAACGATATGGCGCCGTTACTATTACCATGTGTTCTGGGGGAATTATTACTTTGCGATGTAAATCCCTGGGCCACTCCCAATGAATCAAAGGCGCTGGAAATTCTTTTGAATAAACTGATTCACAAAATTTTATAGGGTCTCTAAGCAAGCCGCGGACTAAGCCAGGAATGTCCACTTCGGAAAGAATATTAGTTTTATCCTTGCTGCACAGTATATCCAAAGCCATAGCCTGAGCTCGCTGTTGGTCTATTTTATCTGGTCTTACTGTATTTTTATCTTCGGCTTCAGCTATTGCTATACGATTACTTGCCTGGGTGGTTAGGCAAAGAATTTCTCCCGGCATAAGTTTAAATTCTATATAATTTTTGTTTAGTTCCGAGATATAATTTTTTTCAGTTAATAAATCATAGAAGGGATATGTTCCAAAGTTATCCAAATCATCTAAATTAATAGTAACACTGGCATTATCCTTACAGTCAAGATTTATAATTATTAAAAGTTTGTTTTTTCTAGAATGGTCAGTTCTTATAAATGTTAGAACTTTATCGTTTTGATTTTTGAAAAAATCAATTGAGGAGCCTTCGTAAAATGCTGAATGTGAAACAAGAATATTATTAATTCTAGCTATAAAAGATATTTGATTTGTTTCAGCACCCCAATTTAAAGCTCTTGATAAATGAACATCTATTTTTTCTTTTGCATACCACTCAACTCCATTAGTAAATCCAAAAGCTCCATTGCTGGATAACAAAGCACATAATCCTGTGCGCATTTTGGCATAAATTTCCGAATTATCGGCTAATCTACTATTATCATGTGTTTCTGCATAATGAACCATCAAACCATCGGTCAAGTTTATTTTGTGGGTTCTTGATATATAGTCTTGTATTTCATTTTTTGAATAGTTCTGAAATAATTCTGAATATGCCCAATTCATATTGGCTTTATTCAATAAATTCAATGTAATTGCAGGGTCGCCTCCTAGTCCTTCAAGCAAATATATTGTATCAGGATATTGCTCCCTGACTTTGGTAATTATATATTCCCAGGCCTTGAAAGGAACCATATAGCCGGCATCACACCTAAAGCCATCTACCCCTCTTTCACACCAAGTTAAAAACATTTCCGCGAGATACTCCCACAGCTCAGGCTGATTATGATCAAGTTCAGTCAAATCTCCCCAGGTAACTCCCCAGGCTCCAGGTGATACAATGGTTTTGTCTTCTTTTCTAACCAACCATTCGGGGTGTTCTTCGTGTACTTTTGCCGCCCATCCCGTATGATTAATGGCAACATCAATAATCAATTTGGCATTTTTATGATGAATTTCATCAACTAGTTCTAAAAACTGTTCAAGAGGTGTAGCCTTTTTATCAAAAACAGCAAGCGAGGGATCAATGTTTGTAAAATCAAGGGATGCATACGGACTTCCATACCGTCCCATTCGTGCGTAAACTGTTGGAGTTGGGTTGATAGGAAGCAAATGAATAATACGACAGTTTAGAGTATTTATAATAAAATCTAATTCTTTTATCAAATCTCTGAATGTTCCGGAAGGAGGAATAATAGTGAATCCTTCTTTATCGAATTCATTCATTCTCTGTTCTGTTAAGCCTTTAATAGGCTTTGATTCAGCATTGTTTTTATTGGGGCCGAACTGACGTGGGAAAGCACAATAAATTGAATTTGCGCAGCAGAATTCTGCAGGTTCAACGTTTATACATACGTTGTCTCCACCGGGCCATGTTGGTTCGGTTGTATTTTCAGGAAAGAAAAAGCACATTGCTTCAAAATGTCCAACTTCAAGTAGCGCCAGAGTAATTGAATATGTCTTATCATCAACTTTCTGCATCGGGATATCATGCCAATCCTGAGCGCTGCCGGAACGTCTTTCTTTTACTTTTAAAATAATTTCTCTTCTCTGAACAAATGCTCTTCCAATGTTTGTTCGGACAAAAGCTTTACCTTCTAACGGACTGTCAAGTTTTAGGGTAAATTTTAGAGTGTCCCCCCTGAAATACAATCTATGTTCACCAACATCAGGTATCTGTTTTAATTGAGTCATACTATTCCTCTATATATAAAAACACTGTATTCTATTTTTTATATAAAATATGGTTCTTTTTGTTACATGCTCAAAGCAAAATGATTTTAGGGAAATAATTTAAAATCCCGTTAATTTTAACCGCCTTTAAAGGGCGAATAAAACTATAACAATAAATCAAAAACACTTCCGATATATCTATCTATAAAGTATTACTGTAATATACAAATACCTATTTGTCGATATTAAATTTATGAATCTAGTAGAAAGGTTGCAATAATATATTACTTTATACCCAAGGCGAAATGAATTTCGATATTTATCCGCCATTTTATCCCCCGCAGCTCGGAGAGCGAAGGAGGAAATTAAACAAAAATTTTAACAAGCCAAAGGCATGTACCTCCCGGTATACCAACACTACAGCTTAGGATGGGATAATGATTGCAAAAATTACAGGAATACTTGAATCGGTAAACCTCACAAGTGTAATAGTGGATGTAAATGGTATGGGCTATGAAATCATTATTCCGCTTAGCACATACGATAAACTCCCAAAAGAAGGGGGGAAAGTAACTTTTTTCACATATTTACATGTTCGTGAAGATGCTATGACGCTTTATGGCTTTGCAACAACAGATGAAAAAGAGCTTTATAAAATACTAACGAGTGTTTCCGGTATAGGCCCTAAGCTGGGATTAAAGATTCTCAGTAGTATTTCTATTAGTTCCTTTTGTGAAGCTATTTCAGGAGGCAACATTAAAGCATTAAGTAGAATTAACGGATTAGGACAACGTTCTTCGGAGCGCTTGGTTGTAGAGCTAAAAGACAAAATTAAAGCTTTTGCTCCCGAAACAACCAACCAGCCAAGTACTGGTTCAAGTGATGTTTCAAAGCAGGAAGAAGAGGCTATTATGGCACTTGTTCAGTTAGGCTTTAAATATGAGACAGCAAGAAAAAGCGTTGCAAAAATAGCTTCAGCCCTTCCTCCAGAAGAATCCAATAGTGAAAATCTTATAAGGAAAACACTTCAGTCTTTAAATTCATAACACAAACAAGATAAATCTTGTTTGTGTCTTTTTATTTTGTTACGTTACTTAATATTGTTGACTATAAATAAGTTAAAAAGCAAATTCCTGTACATTAAATATACTAAAAATAGCACTTCCGTAATATTATGGGAGAAAAGTAATATACTCAAAAGTTTCCCTAGCACTTAACAACCTAAAACCTTGAGTGCTTTTTAGTACGAACACTACCTATATCAATTTAAGTGCTGCTATTTTATAAATGCCATTATCTTTTGTTACATACATCTGAACTAAAACATCATCTTTTGTTTGTGAAAAGCGTGATTTCCATAACAAGATATCATAATCTCCTTTTTTCCAGAAGCCGACAAATTTTATTCCCTGATATTCTCCAAGCTTTTCTTTTACGGCTTCATGTGCCTGCTTAAAAATTTTCTTGTCAAAATACTTTTTATTTTTATCTGTAAAATCTCTGCTGTATAATGCATAATTGCCGGTTGATATTCCCATATAAATACTATCAATCATTTTTTTCCCTGCATCTTCAGGGCTTTTGCAGTTTTCTAAGCCACCTGTTGGTGCAACATAAACTTCATTGGCTTTATCGGCTTTATCGGCTTTTTTAGGTTTGTCTTCAAAAGTAGCACAGCCGGCAAACAAAAAAACAACAGCCATTAAACAAAATACTAAACCAGATAATTTCTCTTTTTTCATATTTAACTCCTATTGTTTTTTCTTTTTTTTGCTGCTTTATTCAACGTTGATAGATGTAAAAACATTATATACGAACGAAATATTTATTAATAAAGAATTAAAATCTCTCCGATATATCATCTCTAAAATATATAAAAAATGATTCATTTCAATCAAGCTAAACTTGTTTTTTTATTTTTCTCACAAAGAACACAAAGTTTTTTTAACCACAGAAAACACGAAATTTACAGAAAGTTCATTTTTAATCTTTGCTCGGGGATAAAGAATTGTGACAGGTAAAGGGCGTTTCATTATTAATTAGTAGTTTCTCTGCTGTCATATTTCTGTATTTATTGTATTAGATCCTCTTACTTACAAAAAGGGAGACAACAGGAAACTTTAGCGGACAGCTCGAAGAGCTATCCTTACCTTTATTGTTCCTATCGTTTATTCTACTGTTACGCTTTTGGCAAGATTTCTTGGTTGGTCAATTGAACAACCTCTTTCTTTTGCAACATAGTATGAGAATAATTGAAGCGCCACAACTGTTAAAATCGGAGTTATAAATTGTGAGCAGCGCGGAATCCACATTATGTTTTCAGTATGTGCTTTTATTTGTTCATCTCCTACTGTGGCAGTAGCTATGACTGGTGACTTTCTAGCTTTACATTCTTGTATATTCCCAATAATTTTATCTTTCCCCGGAATATCGTTTGCAAGAGCAATCACAGGAACATTTTCTTCCAAAAGCGCTATTGGTCCATGTTTTAATTCGGCTGCATGATATCCTTCGGCATGAATATAGCTAATTTCTTTGAGTTTTAAGGCTCCTTCAAGCGCAACCGGGTATAAATAGCCTCTTCCAATAAAGAAAGCATTGTTTACAGAAGAATATTTTTTTGCTATTTTTTCAATTTCTGGAGCTGTTTTTAAAACCTCTTCTATTAATTCAGGTATTTTTAAAATTTCGTTTGAAAGTTCAATACCAAAATTTCTTGAAAGCCTATGAGCTCTACCAAATTTTAGAGCCATCATAAGCAACACAGTAGCCTGACATGTAAATGCCTTAGTAGAAGCTACTCCTATCTCTGGTCCGGCATGTAGATAAACTCCGCGTTTAACCTCTCTGGCAATAGTTGAGCCAACTACATTACATAACCCAGCAACAATTGCACCTTTTTGGGTTGCTTCTCTTACGGCAGCCAAAGTATCTGCTGTTTCTCCCGACTGACTTATTGCTAAAACAAGTGAATGAGGCTGAATGATTGGGTTTCTATAACGAAAGTCTGCTGCTTGAGCAACTTCCGTTGGAACATGAGCTAAATCTTCGAAAAAATATTCTCCAAGCAATCCAGCATTGAGGCTTGTTCCGCAGGCAGAGATAATAATATTAGAAATCTCTACAACTTCTCTTGGAGTAAAATTCAACCCCTGAAGAATAGCACTACCTTCTTCTAGGCTCAACCTTCCTCTTACTGCATTTCTAATAGCTGTAGGCTGTTCAAATATTTCTTTCATCATAAAATGTTCATAGCCGGCTTTTTCTGCGGCTTCAGGCTCCCAGTCAATTTGAGCTGTTTCACGCACAACCGGTATCGTATCTATATTAAAAATTTCAACATCATCAGCTTTAACTAATGCTATATCATCGTCGTTGAGATAAATAACACGCCTGGTATAAGAAACCAAAGCAGAAACATCACTGGCAACTATCGTTTCATGTTTTCCAAGCCCAATAACAATTGGACTACCTCTTCTGGCTACGATAAGACTGTCGGGGTTATCTTTTGAAATAACAGCTATACCAAAGGTTCCATGTAATTGTTTTAACGCAGCGGCAACAGCTTTTAAAAAATCACCCTTATAGTACTCAGCAATTAAATGAACTATTATTTCTGTATCTGTTTCAGATTTAAATTTATGTCCTTTGCTAATTAATAATTTTTTAAGGACAACATAATTTTCAATTATACCGTTATGGACTAGGGCAAAATTTCCGGAATCATCTGCATGTGGATGAGCATTTATTTCTGTTGGTAATCCATGTGTGGCCCATCTTGTATGCGCTATTCCGATTGTAGCTTTATGTTCTGAATTAGTCCATTTTTCGTTTATTTTTTTATCAAGGCTGGCAACTTTTCCTTTTTCTTTAATAACATTAATGTGGTCATTATCTATTATCGCAATTCCGGCAGAATCATAACCTCTGTATTCGAGACGTTTTAAACCGTTAACCAAAGTATCCAAAATAGGTCTTTTTCCTACATATCCAACAATACCGCACATATTTTACTCCTTATCAAAATTTTTTGCTAAAGAAACAGCTTTAATTAACGCTTTGGCTTTATTTTGAGTTTCCTCATATTCCATAACTGGGTCTGAATCGGCTACAATACCGGCCCCTGCCTGAATATACACTTTATTATTTTTTAAAACGGCAGTTCTTATTGTTATACATGAATCAATGTTTCCATCAAATGAATAATAAGCAACAACGCCTCCGTATGGGCCTCGTTTTTCTTTTTCCTGTTCACTTATAATCTGCATAGCTCTAACCTTTGGAGCCCCTGAAAGTGTTCCGGCTGGAAAAGTAGAACGCATTACACAATCAGGTTCATATTTTTTATCTAATATTCCAGTAATGCTTGAAACTATATGCATTACATGGCTGTATCTCTCAATAACCATTAATTGGTCTAGTTTTACTGAACCAGTTTCTGCTATTCTGCCAATATCGTTTCTTCCCAAATCAACCAGCATTATATGTTCTGCTCTTTCTTTGGGATCTTCAAGAAGTTCCTTTTCAAGAGCTTGGTCTATTTCTTCAGTATTTCCACGTTTTCTTGTTCCAGCAATTGGTCTGAGTGTAATTTTTCTGTTTATACATTTAGCATGAACTTCCGGAGAAGCTCCGACGACGGAAAAGTCACCGCAATTTAATAGAAACATATAAGGTGATGGATTTACCATTCTAAGTGCTCTGTATAAAGCTATAGATGAAACATCAGAATCTATAGAAAATCTTTGAGATATTACAGCCTGTATTATATCACCATCATAAATATACTTTTTCGTTTTATTAACCATCTCATAAAACTCTTCTTTTGTTTTATTTGAAGAATAATCAACGGTATCTTGGGGGTTTTCATCGATCGTTACAGGGGGGATTATTATAGGGGTTTGAAGTTGTTTTACTATTTTATTTATTTTATTAACAGTGTCATTATAAACCTGATCTATATTCTTTTTATTATCTACAAAAGCCTGAGAAATTACTTTTACTGTATTTTTTACTCTATCGAAAGCCAAAACAGTATCAGCTATCATAAAAAAAGCTTCGGGAAGATCATAAGGTGAAGATTCAGGTGATTTTACCGTTTTTTCAATTTCACTAACAACATCGTATGAAGCGTATCCTACGGCACCACCAATAAACGGTGGCAGTCCAGGAAGATTAACTGGTTTATATTTTTTTAAAATATGGTTTATTCTGTCAAAAACATCGCTGCCGATAATTGGTGTTTTTTCAAATTCGCTTATATGTTCGGCCTTTCCATTCTGCTGAACAAAAATCGAATTAGGGTTTATGCCTAAAAAGGAGTAACGGGCGATATTCTCTCCGCCTTCAATGCTTTCCAATAAAAAAGCAAAGGTGTCGGAAGCATTCTTGTCACATATTTTATAATATGCAGATACAGGTGTTTCCATATCTGTAATAACATCACAGAAAATAGGAATTAGATTCCCTTTTTCTGTTAATTTTTCAAATTCTTCTCTTGTAGGTGTTATCACGTTTGTGTACCGGAGGGTAATTTGTTGATTTGCTGAATTTAGTTATGGTATATACTGATTTAATGAAAACTATATAGTATTAAATATTTTTAAAAAGAGATAAAAGAGAGGGGCATTTAGAAGTAAGCTGTCTACAAGATCCAAGCCACCGCCTATACCCGGAATAATAGCGCCGGAATCTTTAATGCCTGTTATTCTTTTTAGTGCTGACTCAGAAAGGTCTCCAAAAAAGCCTCCAATAAATAGCAGTAAACCAAGTAGACATACCTGCCACCAGCTAAAACCAATTCCAAAATTTAAGCAACTTGTAATAATGAAAGCTACAATTACACTTATAACAGCGCCGCCAATTGTTCCCTCCCATGATTTTTTAGGGCTTATAGATGGAACAATTTTATGATTTTCTGTTTTTCTTTTAGACATTAATGTTCCAACAGAATATGCTCCCATATCGCCGGATTTTGTTACCAAAATTAGTAATAATACTAAGTTTATTCCTATATAATTCCCAAAATAACCATTCATATAAATCAAAGTAATACAATTTAATGGCAAGACTATAAGTAAAAAAATGCCTAAGGAATTAATGACTTTTATTAATGATTCCTTATTTGTCTTTGAAAGCAACACTTTAATCCAGCAATAAACTCCAAATATACCACCAACCAATAAAACTACATTTACATTTATAGAGTAAGTTTCTGTTAGAATAATTCCTATGAAAACAATAGCTGCAAAAAATTCAGTTATTTTTGAAAATGAATAACACCCTATTTTTTCTAATGCAGAAGATAGTTCGTGCACACAAATAATTGATAAAAGGGCTCCAACTATCAAAAATACCAGTAACCCAAAATAGCCTTTTATTAAAAAAGCTGCTAGAAAAATAGCCAATAAAATAATACTGCTTATTAAACGTGATTTGAACATTTATACACCTCCAAAGCGTCTTTTCCTGTTTTTATAACTGTTTATTGCTTCTGCAAAATCTTTCTCATTAAAATCCGGCCACAGAGTCTCTGTTATCCATATTTCGCTATATGAAAGCTGCCATAATAAAAAATTACTTATTCTGAATTCGCCACTTGTTCTGATCATTAAATCAGGATCAGGAACATCGGGGACATATAAATATGAAGAAAACAATTCAGTATTTATTTCTTTTGATGTAAGCTTTCCTTTTTCTACGTCTTTAGCTATTTTTGTAGCAGCATCAACTATTTCAGCCCTTCCTCCATAGCTTAATGCAATAATCAACTGACCGGCTGTATTGTTTCTTGTAGCTTTAATAGCACTTTCCAAAACTTTTCTAGTAACTATCGGGATGTCTTTTATATTTCCAATAGTTCTTAGTCTAATATTTTTTTCTTTAAGGGTTTCTAAATTTATACTTAAAAACTCTTTAAGTAGTTTCATTAACCCGGATACTTCTTCTTTAGGCCGCTTCCAGTTTTCAGTGCTAAATGCATATAAAGTTAAATATTTCACTCCATATTTATCTATAATATTGAGCAGATTTTTAACTGCTTTAGACCCGGCTTTATGTCCTTCGCTCCTTGGTAGTCCACGTTTCTTGGCCCACCTTCCGTTGCCGTCCATTATTACCGCTACGTGTTGTAATGAATTAGCTTCTTTCAACGTCTTCTCCATAAAAATGTTCTTCAAGCATTAAGCATAAAGTATGATATATTGGTAAGTGATATTCCTGTATTCTATATACAATATCAGACGGAACTTTTATTGAGCAATCTGCTATTCTCGAACACTTTCCTCCATTGTTTCCAGTAAGAATAATAGTATCAAGCTCTATGCCGGTTGCTACTTGTAAAGCTTTAAATACATTAGAAGAATTTCCAGAGGTAGATATTCCAAGAAAAACATCGCCAGGCTTGGCTAATACATATAATTGCTGGGCAAATACCATATCAGGCATGACATCATTTGAAAAAGCCGTTGATAAAGATGGGTGTCCGGTTAAAGATACAGCTCTCATTCCTTCTTGTAAAAATGGAAGTACATGTTCGCTTTCTTTTCCATGTAGCTCTTTCATTTTGTTTATAAATTTTTCGTTCTTAAGCTTGCGTGGAAGAATAAAGGATTTCATTAATTCGCCAACAATATGTTCGGCATCAGAGGCACTTCCACCGTTTCCACAAACAAACAGTGTTCCGTTATTACTAAAACAATTTTTTAAAATATTAAATACATGTAAAATTTCAGCATTTGCAACACGAAGTTCATTGTATTTTTCAAATAATTCATTTAAATAATAATTAGACATTGCTAAACCTTCTAAAAAATTAGTAAGTAAACAGTACAATAAAATGTTAATAAAATGTGAGTTCTTTAAAATTAACATTCCAACATCAGGAAATCAACATAGTATTAACATAAGAATATTATTTATTTTATGCTTATTTTTGATGTTATAAACAAAAATTGATTAGTATAATAATAATAAATATATAAATTATATAATATATATATACATCTATATGTTGATAAACATAAAAATTACTGGAAGGATCAAACATAAAATGAAACTAAAAGTGTCAAAAGAAAAATTATCTGTTTCGTTGCAGAAAGTCAATAGCATTATTAGTACACGTTCTACTCTGCAAATATTAGGTAATGTACTTTTAGAAACAGAAGGCAATAAACTTATTTTATCAACCACAGATTTAGATATTAGAATAAAAACGGAAATTGAAGCAGAGGTATCTGAACAAGGCAAAACAACTCTTCCTGCTAAAAAATTCTATGAAATAGTACGAGAACTATATGGAAAAGATGTAGAGCTTGAAAAGGTAGATAATCACATAAAAATAAAATGTGGAAATTCAAATTTTAGATTATTGGGTTTACCGGCTGATGATTTTCCTCTTCCTTTAAAAGTAACAAGTATTCGTCAGTTTACTGTTAAACAGGTAGAATTAGCCAGGATGTTAAATTTAATTTCCTACTCTGTTAACCAGGATGATTCAAGAAAAGCTTTAAGCGGAATATTGTTTAGTATTGCAGAAAATAATTTTGTAAGCGTTGCTACTGATGGGCGAAGATTAGCACTCGTTGAGAAAACAATGGATAATTTTACAGGGGAAGACGGAGATATTATTTTACCTGTAAAGAGTGCTAATGAATTAACCAGATTGCTCGGAAAAACAGGAGATGTAATGGTTGATATTGCTGAAAATATGATAACCTTTACAATTGATGATTCAACTATTATGACATCTAAATTAATTGACGAAAATTATCCTAATTACAAACAAGTTATACCTGTTTCATTTAGTAGAAATATAAAACTTCCAAGAGAAAATTTTGCTGCTGTTTTACGTAGAGTTTCGCTTGTTGTTTCAGAAAGAAGCTTTTTTGTTAAAATATTTTTCTCTCATAACAAACTAGAATTAAGTGCTACCAGTACAGATGTTGGTGAAAGTAATGACTCCATAGAAATAGAATATGATGGTCCGGAAACAACTGTTTCTTTTAATCCAACTTACCTGCTTGAGCCGTTAAATAGAATAGACTCTGACGATATTACTATGAAAATGAATGATGGGTACAGTCCTGTTGCTCTTTCAAATGAAGATGGCTTTATGTACGTTATAATGCCTATGCGAAATAGATAATATATTTAGAGTCTGTTTTAGGTGTTAGGTGTTAGGTAAAAAAAACTTAATACTTATCAATGTTCATAAGCCAAACTTTTTACCGGTACTACATTTTGTATTCATAAATTAAGTATACAGGAATTTGCTTTTTAACTTATTCATAACTAACAAAGTTTAATAACACTACTAAAGCAAAAATATAAAAAAAGTTTAACTGGCGTATTCTTAAAACACAACACTTAAAACTTAAAAAAAAATTTGATGATTAAACAGTTATCTTTAATTAATTTTCGTAATTACCGGAATCAAACAATATCTTTTGATTCCGGCATTAATATTTTAGTAGGTGAAAATGGGCACGGAAAAACAAACCTACTTGAAGCAATATATTTTCTTTCCTTTTTACGCTCTTTCAGAACTTCCAGCATCCAAACAGTAAAACAAATCGGTTCTAAAGGCTTTTACCTTGCTGCTGAACTACAATGTTTAGATAAATGGAATAGATTGCTGGAAATTGAATATTTAACTAAGAGAAGCCTTAAAATTGATAATTTACCTATCTTTAAGTCCAGTGAATTTGTCGGACAAATAAGGCCGGTAGTATTTAGTCATGATGATATAAAGTTAATTAGTGATAGTTCTGGTATTAGACGAAAATTTGTAGATATTTTGTTGTCATCCCATGATAAGAACAATCTTTTAATATTACAGAAATATATAATAGCTTTACGTTCAAGAAATGCTGCTTTGCGTAGTGAAAAAATTGATATTTCGGTTATTTCAGCGTTTGAGCCTTTACTGGCTGAATATGCGCAGGAAATAATTAATAAAAGGTCTTGTATTTTAGAAAAAATTTCTAAAAAGGCAGAAAGAATATTAAAAACTATAAAAGGAAAGAATTATTCATTTAATATAAAATATGTTTCAAAGCTGAAATCAAAAAACATAAGTTTTGACTACATTTTGGAAAATATTGCTTCAGAACGGGAACGCGATATTAAGCGAGGTTATTCTGGTTTAGGGCCTCATAATGATGATATTGAATTTATTTTTAACAATAAAAACTTAAAAAACTTTGGTTCTCTAGGACAGTGTAGATTAGCTACGCTATGTTTAAAAATGGCAGAAATTGAATTGTTAATTGAGAAAAATGACGAAAAAAATGTTGTAGTCCTGGTTGATGATGTAACTGGAGAGCTTGATACTAAAAGCAAAGATTCATTTTTTGAAACAGTAAGTAAAGCAGAACAGCTCTTTTTTACTTTTACAAAATTTAATAAAGCAGAATCATATTTTAAAGATGCTTCTGTTTACAATGTTTTTAATGGAAACATTGAGCTGAAAGAAAAGAAATAATTTATTTTTTCTTTTCGGTTAGCCATTTTTTTGGAAAGCTTTTAGAATTTTTTATCATAGTAAAAGGTTCTATTCCGAGAATAAATGATAATTTTGAGCTATTTGTATAGTTGGGATAATAAGTTCGTATATATTCTTCCATTTTTTTATAAGGATCAAGTCCTATAATAGGAATATTTTTATTGTTATCCCTTGATAAATATTTATGTAATTCTTGATTTACTTTTCTATAGCTCATGGCTGAAGCTTCCGTCTTTAATAATAGATGATCCAGTCCTTTAACCCATCTTTTATTCCAGTACGACTTTACCAAATTCTTGTTAGTCGCTAATTCTTTTATTGATTTATTCCAGAAGTTTCCTGTCATAAAATCACAAGAATACACTTCACTGCCTTTTCTTATTTCTGATATAATATGGACTGGTGGTTTTTTAATATCTTCAAACATAACGGCAACCTGTACATCATAACCGGCTTGTGTCATAAATTCAGAAAAAAGAAGAAATTTATTAAAAACACCACACTTTTTTTTATTCCATATTTCGAATAAAAAAGCTGATCTTTGTGTTTGTTTGTCCTGTTTTATCAGCTTAATATCTTTGAATATAATATCAAAAAAATGTTTTGGAATATTTTTAATCTTCGGATTATTAATAGCATTATTAACAATACTTCTAATATCGTATGCGTCTTTCCAGTATAGATAATCCAATTCTGTAAACGGCGGATTAAAAAATCTTGAGTTTATGTCGCTTTGGGATGTCATATCGATATAATAAGGCAAAGGAACGTATGGTGAGCTCTTTGGAACCATTTTTGAGGCTAGAAACAGGGCTTCTTTTGAGTTATCTGCTTTTAATGCATCAAGCCATTTTGTAATAAGAGTTTTGTTTGATTTAGGAAGTTTATATTGTAAATAAGTATCTAATTTATATTGCCTATATATACTTACTGAAACAACAGATAGTATAATTAAACATAAAATAATGATAAAAATTGATAAACGATGTTTTTTTTCCATAAATATATCCAAACTATTTAACTATAAACAGGAACCTGCTTTTTATATTGTACAATATATTGTTTTGTGTACTAAAATCCACTATTGTTCATAGTATCACTTAAGTATATATAATTTTTTCCTGGCATTTAAAGCGTACAGGAATTTGCTTTTTAATTTGTTCATAGCCAACAAAGTTTAACAATGTGACAAAACAAAAAGACAAAAACAAGATTTATCTTGATTCAAGGATAACACAAAAGTACGTATTCCCTATGAAAAACGACTCTTTCTATAAAAGACTTTTGCCCTTAGGGGTAGCAAATACATTGGGCGTATTTAATGATAATGCGTTTAAATCGGTTGTTATTTTTATAGCTCTCGGGTTATCAAAAGACTATGGCACCAATTCTTTTTTTATTGCTATGATGACTGTTGTATTTGTGGCTCCTTTTTTGATTTTTACAGTACCCTCTGGCTATCTTGCCGATAAATATTCCAAATGGAATGTTATGGCATGGTCTAAATTTTCAGAGATAATAGTCATGCTTTTAGGGGCAGTATTTTTTTATTTAATTCCTATATTTGGAATTTATCCCGTAGTAATAATTCTATTTTTGATGGCCACGCAAAGCGGGGCGTTCAGCCCCTCTTATAACAGTATTCTTCCGGAAATATTTCCAGAAAATGAAATATCAAAAGCAAACGGCATACTTGGTATGCTTAATTTTCTGGCAGTTATTTTAGGGTTTGCTTTTGGAATTATAATTAAATCATTAGTTGGAAACCATTATTATATTTGTGGCTTAATTTTTTCTATTATTTCTGTCGTAGGTTTTTTGGGTGCGTTAAAAGTTAAAAAAACAGCCCCTGCAAATAGCAGCAGAAAATGGAATAATAATATTTTAGAAGAATTTAAAAATATTATTAAACTTATTGCCTCTAAAAAGGTTGTATTTATTTCCATGCTAGGGGAAGCTTACTTTTATGCTATAGGTTCAGCTATTCAAACAGTAGTTATTTTATTTGGAAAATTTACCTTAAAACTAAAAGAGGATTTAGAGATAGGTTTTCTGCAATTAGTTATGGCTATTGGAATGGCCATAGGTTGTTATTTAGGTGGACGTTTATCTAGAAACAAACTGGAAATAGGTTTAGCGCCTTTCGGGGCGCTTGGAATGATAATATTTTTAGTTTTAATAAATTTTTATAAAGGCTTTCCGGTTTCTTTGCCATTTGGGGATTTAGGGTTTATTATTTATCCTGCAGTATTATTTAACTTAGTAATGATCGGTGTTTTTGCTGGAATTTATGTAATTCCTCTAAAAGTATGCCAACAGGAAAAAACGGAACCTGCCGAGAGAGGCAAAATACTGGCCTTTTCTAATTTTTTTACTTTTGCAAGCATATTATTATCTGGAGTAATAATATATATTCTAACAGGAAGAAATGAAGTACAAGCAAACATATCAGCGTCAAAAATATTAATTCTTTTTAATAAAATAATGTTAAGCTGTAGTCCAGGCGGAGTTTTACTAATACTTGCCGGGACTACTTTAGGAGTTACAATTATAGCAATGAAAGTACACTTTGAATATTTATACAGGGCAATAGTTGTCTTGTTAACCAGAACAGTATACAGAACAACCTCTATCGGAGAAAAAAATATCCCAGATAAAGGAGCAGCTGTATTAATTTCTAACCATGTTACTTTTTTAGATACGTTTTTAATTTCATCGTGTACTTCCAGAAATATTCATTTTATTGTAACTGAAGACTACTACGAACACTCTTTTCTCAGAAAATTCTATAAATGCTGTGATTTTATCCAATACCCGGGAGAAAACCAAAAACATAAAGATTTTAATAAAAAAATAAAACAACTCCTAAATAATGGTGAAATAATATGTGTTTTTCCTGAAGGTAAATTAACACGTAACGGGATAATCGGTGAATTTAAAATAAATATCAATAAAATGTTAAGTAATATAAAGGTGCCCGTTATACCTGTTCATCTTGGAAAGCTTTGGGGAAGTATCTTTAGTTATTACTATGGAAATATTAAAATGCGTTTTCCTAAACGTCTTTTTCACCCAGTGAGTATTTCTTTTGGTAAAGCAATTGATATAACAAGCAGCTTTAAAATTCGACAATGCATTAAAAAACTATGCACAGAGGCTGAACTTCCACCTAGAAAAAAGGAAAAACCCATACACGCAATGTTTACTAAACTTGCAAAACATCATCCTTTTGAAAAAAGCTTTATTGATTATGAAGGAAGCGAGCTACGGAGGTTTTCGCTACTTTTAAGAGGGATACTTCTTAGTAGAAAAATCAGAAAACTTGGTTCCAAAAATAAGTATATTGGAGTGCTCATGCCAAACTGTAATGCAGCAGCAGCAACGATATTAGCCTCTATGATGGCCGACAAAATACCAGTTATTTTGAACTATTCTGTTACAGATGAAGTGTTTAATTCATCTGTAAAAAAAGCTGAACTGGACACAATAATAACAAGTAAATTATTTATTACTAAAGCAAAAATTAAAGCAAAAGAAGAAATGGTATTTCTTGAAGATATTGCAAAAACAGTAACCTCAACAAGTAGACTGTTCTATCTTATTGTAACTGCATTGTTGCCTAGTAAATTATTAATAAAAATAATTTCTCCCAAAAGCTATAAAGATACTTTAGGTGCTGCTGTTGTTTTATTTTCAAGCGGTTCTAGTGGAATACCAAAAGGTATTGTTTTAAGTCATCATAATTTAAACAGTGATGTTAATTTTTTTGCAAAAATAATGAAATGTAACAGCAATGATAGAATTACAGGAAACCTGCCGCTTTTTCATTCATTTGGTATTAACGTTTGTTTTTGGATACCGCTAATGACCAATAAAACAGTTGTTTATATAAAAAATCCACTTGATGCTGAATCAACAGTAAAAGCAATAAAAAAGCATAAACTCACTCTGTTAATGTCTACAACAACATTTCTACAATCATATATAAGAAAGTCTTCTGACCCTTCAGACTTTGAATCTCTCAGACTGGTTGTATTGGGAGCAGAAAAAATGCGTCAAAGCACAGCAGATAAATTTAAAGAATATACTGGAATTGAAGTAATTGAGGGATATGGCTGCACAGAGCTGTCTCCGGTTGTGACTATAAATATTGCCGATTCAGTGGTTGATTTGGGAAAAAAATGTGGAAGAGAAGGAAGCATTGGTTGTTCTATGCCTGGAATAAGCACAAAAATTGTTGATATAGATACACTGGAAAACTTAGATCCTAACATGGAAGGATTGTTGTTTGTAAAAGGTGCAAATATTATGAAAGGATATTTGGGAGAACCTGAAGAAACACGAAAAGTTATTATTGGTGGGTGGTATAATACTGGTGATATTGCAAGAATGGATGAAGCTGGTTTTATAACCATAACAGGCAGGCTTTCAAGGTTTAGTAAAATAGGAGGCGAGATGATTTCCCATGAGCTTATTGAAAACTCTTTAAGTGAAATTTTAGATGAAGAAAAAAGGCTTATTGCTGTGACAGGTGCGCCTGATGCAATAAAAGGTGAAAAAATAGTTGTTTTTTATGAAAAACTAACAATGTCTCCTAAAAAAATAATAAAAAAAATGATGGAGAGAGGCGTTGCGAATCTATGGATTCCTAAAGCTGAAAGCTTCATAAAAATTGAAAGTATTCCTTATTTGGGAACAGGAAAGCTTGATATAAGTAAATTAAATAAAATAGCTCTATCTTTATCAATATAAGCAAGCAATAATATATAATTTAAGTGTATAGGAATTTGCTTTTTAA
>CAZVCD010000035.1:0-1123 GCA_964625675.1 uncultured Victivallales bacterium
CCTTTTTCAGGAACCGGTATTCCCCATTTAAGGTCTCTGGTAATAGCACGGGGTTCGAGACCTTTTTTCATCCAGGCACGGGTGGTTGTCGCTGCATTGTTCGGCCAGAAACCCTCATCAATAACTTTTTCCTGGAACTCTTCGAGCCTCTTGCTTAGTACAGGTAGGTCTAGATATAAATTCTCAGTGTTTTTCAAAGTAAGCGGTTTACCGTCAATAGCACACCTTGGTTCAATCAGTTCTGTCGGATTTAGAAGTGAACTACAACCGTCACACTGATCTCCTCCAGCATCTTCATATCCACACTTTGGACATGTTCCGCGTATTAATCTGTCTGCTAGAAATTTCCCCAGACTTTCACTATAGTATTGCTCTGATTCAATGGCCATCAAACACCCATTATCATTGATTTTTCTGAATATACCCTGAACAACTTCTGCATGTTCTTCCGTTGCAGTCCGCCCAAATATATCAAATGAAATATTGAAATAATCATAGACCTTTTTATGTATTTCGTGATATTTATCGCAGATTTCACGGGGAGTTAAACCTTCTTCTCTAGCTTTTGTTTCTGTAGCAGTACCATATTCATCATTTCCACAGACATACAGCGTTTCATATCCTTTAAGCCTACAATATCTGGCAAATGCATCCGCCGACAACACACAACCTATAATATTCCCTAAATGCGGTTCATTATTTACATATGGTAAAGCTGAAGTAATAAGTTTCTTTTTCGTCATAACATCCTTTTCCCTAGTGATATAAAAAATAGCTATCAGTTAAAAATTGTTAACAAGTTCAAAATATCATTATTTGTATTGTTTTCAATGTACAAATATACGGATAAAAAATATTTCACTCCTTAATTCAAAAACTTAACAAAAAACACTTTTTTTTTAGATTCATTTGCTGTATAATCATTTAGTAAGGTAAAAAGACCTTTGTTATTCGCATATCTATAGAGATTTATTGTATAAGAAATTCGAAGGCTTCGGACAAAAAACATCCATAAATGACGAGGCAATGACTAACAGGTCAGACTTCGAAAAGCTCAATTCAAGATAAATCTTAATTTTACCTTTTTATGCTTTGACAATTCAAAAGCAAATTCCTGTACGTT
>CAZVCD010000035.1:1223-16931 GCA_964625675.1 uncultured Victivallales bacterium
TTCAAAAGCAAATTCCTGTACGTTTAAAACAGAAAATCTACCATCTGAAATATTTATAGTTTCAAAAGACATTTAAAAATTGTTATAAAAATATAAGTTAGGTGTAATTTTGTTTGATTCAAAAGAATGCATTTCAATTAGCTGGAACAAAGATAAGCATGTCTTTGGAATTAGCCTAAAAAAAGATGCAAAAAACAATCATGTTACAGCCAGTGCGTTTTGCAGCGATGAGGAAAAATCGTTTGCTGAACGTCTAAAAGATGTTTATGACAAGTTGTATGATAACCAGGATCAGTTTATTATCATAGGCGGGTATATTCCCACAGCTGTATGCCTGGACCTAACCATTCCGCCTCTATCAAAAAAAGACACAACACAGTACTTATATTATGAACTTACCAGACAGATTCCCTACCCTATCAATGAACTGAAATGGTGCTACAGAACTCTTCCACAAAAAGAAGAAAGTACTGAACAAAGTATTAGGATTTTTGCTGTTTTTGAAAAAGAATGGAATGAACTGTTCAGCGAAATAATACCATCTGGAATAAAAGTAGACTCTTTCGTTTCCCCATTTATGGTTGCAAATTCACTTTTCCAAGAAGAAGACATAACGCTTACAGGCATAGACGAAAAGTTTTTTTTCAACCACGTCACAGAGATTGAAGGCGGCTATATGAAAATGATATCCTCCTCCAAGTCAAACAAAAAAAGCTCAGAAAAAAATAACCTGATATCAGACTATTTTAAAGAAAAATACGGCGAACTGAACATCGAAACCCTCGAAAATTCTGTGCCGGCACTTATTCTTGCAGAGTATTGTTTAACCAGGGAATATTTAAAAGAAAAAAAACTTAATATCGAAATTCCATATGAACTGCAACCGAAAAGGTTTAAGTCTCTAATAATCGCAGCCATTCTTTTTATCATTCTTTTTATCGTTCTTTCAAGCTCATATGCTATCAGACAGCAAATAGATACCATGAGCACTCTAAACACTTTAAAAAACGAAAAAACACTGCTCTTAACTACTATAAAAAAAATCAACTTTGAATATCAAAAAAACCAGAAGTATGATAAAATAATAAATAAGATAGAGGAATCAACCCCAAATGCTATCAGCCCAATAGAATATCTGCAGGCTTTAACAAAAGCTGTTCCAGCTAATATTTGGATGACAAGTTTCGCCAGCAATAAAGGCAAAGTAAATGTTACCCTGCAGACAAAAGGCGATGCAGGCAATGTAATCGCTGATCTAAACAGATCAAAGCTATTCAGAACTGAAAATGTTAGAAAGAGAAAAACCAGCAATGGGACCCAATATATTTATTTAACCCTAGAACCACGTGATATCAATAATCAGTAAGGCGCAATCCTTGCGCCTAATCGGAAAGACCATGGCTTTACAATTAAAAAACTTTTCATTTAGTAAAATAAAGCAGAAAATATTGTCCAACAAAAAACGTTCAATTATTTCCGGTCTGTTTTTTTTAATGATACTGTTCATAATTTCTCAGAACATTGAAGTTTTAGATGGCATTACAGTAGGGAAAAGTGACATAATACTAGAGACCCAAACCATTAAAAAGCTTCAGAAAAAGCTCAAGTTGGAACAGAGTAAAGTTAAAATAATCAAAGCGGAAAAACAGTCTCTGGTTAAAAAGAGTAAAGAGTTCTGGGTTGCCCAAAGAGATGGACAGGCCAATATTAAGATTCAGAAAAACATAGAAACCGCGGCCAAACAATCAGATGTAGACTTAAAAACTCTTGGAACTCTTCGCTTCTCCTCAACAGGAAACGGAGTCAGTAAGGGTGAATTTGATATCAGTTGTTCCGGAACTCTGGAGTCTATAGCACAGTTTATTAATAAAATAAGCAATACACACCCTAGAATATACTGGGAAAGATGTCTTCTCAGGCCAGACAATATCAAAAATCCAAAAAAAATATACTTGACAGGCTACTTAAAATTTATAATCATAGAAAATGAAGATATTATAACTTTATTACTGGGGAAGAAAGCAAAATGAAACCGCTTTATCTAACATTATGCGTTGTTTTAGCCTTCTTTACTCTGCTTTTTCTATATCTTCATATAGAATACACGCCCATTACTATAGATAAAAAAATACATGAACATACAACATCACTCTTAAAAGCAATCAAAAAAATAGTCAAAAGCAACACTCCTACCCAAAAAAGCTCAGAACGCATTTCTCCTAAAATTTGGAAACATAACTTATTCGATCCTTTAAGGGGAGAAATGGAAAGTTCATCCAACACTAAGCCATTCAAAGAAATTACCAATATGGAGTTAATTGGCATATGTAATACAAACACATTAAAAGGCGCTATTATATTACAGAAAAAAAATAATTTGCGCAGCATATCTTCCAGAAATAGTAGTTCAAACTCAAAACCAAAACGCTTCTTTATACTTGAAGAAAGACTGCCCAATGGCTATACACTGGAAAAAGTTGAACCTGATTCAGTTACATTAGGCAGAGGAAATGAACAGGTCACACTGAAATTAAAATTTGATGACAATGACACAACAAGCAGAGTTTCTTCTGTAGCTTCAAGCTCAGTAAAGACACAATTGAATAAGATTAAAAAAGCAAAAAAAGGGCGGGGAGATAAAAAGCCCAAAATATCAGTAAAGGTCACACCAATAAACAACAAACCATCTAAAAAAGAAATAATGCCTAAACCTAATTCAAAATAACTGATAGTATTATTAACCAAAATCAAGTATTATATAGATATGCCTATTCTTACTATGAGTAAACTCATTAGCATGTCTAAAAACCCAGGATAGAAATTCAAATAACAGATCATTTTTTATACATAATACAGAGAGGATTTATGAAGAATAAGAGCAATAAACCTAATAAAACCGTTTTGTGTATTCTCGCTTTGCTTATACTAGGCATTACTTCATGTACTTCTACAAAACCGGATAAAATTGATGATAACTCTGAAGATCGCCTTCAAAAAGAAGAGTCAGCGACGAAAAAGGACAATGATACGAAAGAAAAGAATATCTCAGAAAATACAATAGAACCTTTAACCGTTCCTAAAAAAGGAAGTATATCTAAAGAGTTAATTAAGTCTGTACAGCAAAAAGAAACTGAGGAAAAATCTAATTCCTCTGAAAAACCCTTTTATGATTATTTTCTTGAAAAAGAGAAAAATGCGGATGCTATCAATCGTGTTACGATGGCTTTTGATGCTGCTCCTATCTCTGATGTAGTGCCTATTTTCGCTAAAATTCTAAAATTCAACTATCTTATTGACCCCCAGGTTTCCGGTGTTGTAACAATGTCTATTGATTCCGAATTAACACAAAAAGATTTATGGCAGCTTTTTGAGCAGATTCTCTGGTTAACCGGCTCATATTGTTCTTTGGATGGACAACTTGTACATATACTACCGTTTGATAAAATGGCAAAAGAGAGACAACTATTATCAGAACCCACTCAAGCAAATGTCAGCGTTGTCCTTTTCCCTATAAAAAATGCTAAATCAACCGATATTTTTGAAAAAATAAAACCGTTCCTGACAGATGGCGCAATTGCCATGGATATTACCAATCAAAATTCAATTTTAGTGGTGGAATCACCTACCAATATTCCTAAAATTAGAACACTGATAAAGGAACTTGATGTTAAAAACAAATTCAAATGGCCTCAGGCTGTTATTAAATGCATAAATATTCCTGCCACAAAAGCTGTAGATGAACTATCTTCTATTTTACCTGTACTTGGATTTCCTGTTTCAACAGAAAGGTCTTCTGATGAACCCGGTGCTATCGAGTTACAGGCCATTGACCGTCTTCAGCTAATTATAGCATCTGCTGCGAATAAGCAGGCTCTGACTGAACTAAAAAAATGGATCAATATTCTTGACAGAACAGATGTAGGAGAACAGGAACAAGTATACGTATATAACATTATAAACGCCCGAGCAGACGAACTGGTCAAAGCTTTAACCGTAATATTCACAGTAGAAGGCGAAACACTTAAAGCAGCTAAATCCAGTTCTTCTGCGTCAGAAGGCAGTTCAGATTCAGACAGTGGCATGATGGCTTCAGCATTCAACACGGCAAAAACATCTGCAAAACAATCAGGTAACAGTGATGATCATAAGACACCAGTCAGCGTTTTTGATGTTCCGGTTAAAATTTTTGCAGATGCTGTTAGCAATAGATTAATATTAAGAACAACGCCACGGACATTTGCAATGGTAAAAGCATTGCTGAACAGAATAGATACAGTTCCATCACAGGTGCTGCTTCAAATTGTTATCGCTGAAATAACACTAACATCCAGTACTAATTTTGGAGTAGAATTTCAACAAAAACTTGGAGATAGCACACCCGGTTTATCTAATATAATCGGTACAAACTATAAATCCTTAGCCCCTGGTAAAACTGATGATCAAGGCTTTGCATATACAATTTCAGGAGGAAATTCAGAACTTTATATTCGTGCCCTTGCTGAAAAAGGAGATACAAAGTTGCTGGCACGCCCACAAATACTGGTTGAAAGTCATACAGAGGCAAGAGTGTCAGTAGGGGAAGATATTCCGATCATAACAAGCGAGATCACCAATACTGAATCTGTAACTCCAGCGGGAACCAGTCTTAATCAAAGCATCGAATATAAAAACACAGGTATACTATTAAAAATAACCCCTCATGTAACTCAGGGCGGATTAATCACTGCCGCCATTGATCAAACCATTTCGTCAGCAATCACAACGACAAGTTCCACTATTAATTCTCCAACAATAAGAAACAGACAGCTGGTAACTACACTCTCATTCCCAAATAAAGAAACTATAATAATTGGTGGGTTAATACAAAATAAAGCCAGTGATGCTCAGGCTAGCCTTCCGTTTATTGGAAATATCCCGATACTTGCTGAACTTGTCGGTTCCAACAATATTTCAAAAGAAAGAACAGAGTTACTTCTTATGATAACTGGTACAATTGTGAATAGAAGCACAAAACTCGAAAAAATGATAGAAGATTATAGACGCGCTACTGAATACATGGAAGAAATGGAAAGTGAAGATAACGTACATAATAATATCATTCTAGAAGATGATAATGCTAATAATATTCTAATAAAATAACATTACTAGCCAGATGGCTAAATTTTAAATAAAAGAATAAAAAGCAAAAATACCTAGGGTATAAATAAATAGTATGCAGAATTATCCAAACATAAAATCAGAACATTTGCAAAAAAAACTATCTGATAGTTTTTCTGCCATCTATGAAAAATACCCCAAGCAAATAAGCTGTTCTGAAAGAAAGAAAACTGACTGGGAGTTATGTGGAAAAGGCATACTTCCGGAAGCAGATTTGCTTTCTATATATTCAAAAGTTACAGGGTTCCCCTCTAAGGAAGAAGACGAACTTGTTAACTTGCTACCTTATCCGCTCCTATCTTTAGATTATCTGGAAAATAACTGCTGCATACCGTTTAGCTGGACGGATGACGAAATGGAAATGCTGATAAGCGATCCATACACAGTCGATTCCATTATTTATTTCTTTAAATGTTTTTACAATATGGATGTAACGTTTACTTTTGCACGACGAAGTATTCTTGAAAGACTTATTCAAACTGTTTATAACAATAATGAACTAGGCAGCAGTGATGATGACAGCTCTGAATCTTCTGAAAATCCAAAAGATGAAGAAACATTACGTTCCCTAGCCAGTGAAGCAAAAATAGTCCGCCTTGTAAATGAAATTTTTTCAAGAGCCGTAGAAATGGATGCCAGTGATATACACGTAGAACCGGAAGAAAATAAATATGTTGTCAGGTTTAGAATAGACGGAATTTTACAGGAATACTTATCCGCTTCTCTATCTCAATATCCCGCTGTCGCTTCAAGAATCAAACTTATAGGTGGGTTAAATATCGCAGAAAGCAGGTTGCCACAGGACGGTAGAACAAATATCAAACTGGGGAAAACAGATGTAGATATAAGAATAAGTACTATTCCAATACTAAACGGAGAAAGTATAGTACTGCGTCTATTAAAAAAAGATTCGATGGATTTTAGTTTGGCAAGCACAGGTATGAATGCCAATTTACGCACTGAATTTGAAAAAGTCATCAATATGCCTCATGGTATTATGCTGGTAGTGGGCCCAACGGGTAGCGGAAAGACAACAACCCTCTATAGCATAATGTCTCAACTTAATACTCCGGGAAAGAAAATTATCACTATTGAAGACCCCGTGGAATACAGAATCCCAAGACTCTCTCAAATGCAGGTAAATCCAAAAATTGGATTAAATTTTGCAAATGGCTTAAGAAACATTGTCCGACAAGACCCGGATGTTATTCTAGTAGGCGAGATTAGAGATAGAGAAACAGCAGACATAGCAATAAATGCAGCCCTTACAGGACATTTGGTACTTAGTACCCTCCATACAAATGATGCGGCAGGTGCAGTAAGTAGGCTACAAGATATGGGGATGGAAGGTTTTCTTATTTCTTCTTCATTAATTGGCATACTTTCTCAAAGGCTTGTAAGAACTGCCTGTAAAAAATGTAACAATTTAGGAGAAACAAGTCCTGATCAAAAGTGCAAAAACTGTGGAGGAAGTGGTTTTAAGGGTCGTACCGGAATATTTGAACTGCTTATAGTTGACGACGATATTCGTGCAGCTATTATAAAAAATCTAGACAGTTCCGCAATTAACTCTATCGCAATCAAAAATGGAATGATTCCGCTAATTGAAGACGGAAAAGCTAAAGCCGCAGCCGGTATTACGACTAAAGCCGAAATACTAAGAGCCGCGTCTGATATTTAATATCTGAAATCTGAAATAAAATTATGCCTCTTTTTAAGTACAAAGTAGCCAGTAAAGCAGGGAAAACATTTGATTTTCTTATCGAAGGAGAGAATCAACAGGATTCACTGAGACGACTTAGGTCCAGAGGTTTTGTTCCATTGGAAACCTATGGACAAGTTAATGATTATGAAAATAGAAAAAAGGGATTAAGATTCTGGAAAAGAAAAACATTTAATGCCGTGGAATTCACTGATCGCCTTGTCCCATTGTTAAAAGCTCACATACAACTTGAAAGAGCTCTAGGAATCATATCAGACGGTATGACTGATAAAAAACAGGAAGAAATAGTTAATGATATTCGTCGCGGGCTTCATGAAGGGAAAAAGTTTTCTGCACTAGTCAGGGCCAATGGACACTGTTTCCCCCCTATTTATGCTAACCTGGTTGAAGCTGGCGAAGAATCCGGTGCCTTAGTTGATGTTATGGCTGAACTTCAAAGCTTCCTCAATTATAAAAAAGAGATGAATGAATTTCTGATAACAAGTTCAATTTATCCGGTAATAATACTCCTCGTTACTTTCGGTGTAGTTATTCTGCTTTTTACTGTTTTCATACCAAGATTTTCAAAAATATTTTTTGACATGGGCAAAGAACTGCCTGTACCGACAGCAATAATGCTTTGGATAAGTGAATTTATTACTGGCCTTTGGTGGCTATGGCTCATTTGTATTGCAGGAATATCATTCGGTATATCAAAGATCCGTAAAGGAGGCAAAGCTAAGATTTGGTGGGATAAGAAAATACTTAAAATACCTCTTTTTGGACAATTAATAGAAGCGTTGGAAATCGGCAGATTTATCAAAACCCTTGCAGTGCTACTTAAAAATAATGTACATTTAATAAACAGTGTCAGGATTGCGTCAAAAGTAATTCAAAATTCCCAAATAACAAAAAGCTTTGCAAATATAAATACTGAGCTAAAAGGCGGTGCTAAATTGTCCCAGGCTCTTAGTAAAAGTGAATATATGCCTAAAATTGTAACCCAAATGCTTGGGATTGGAGAGGAATCAGGAAACATGGGAGATATGCTGGATCAGGTAGCTGATCAGCAGGAAAAAACAATGAAAATAAAAATTAAACGCCTCCTGTCATTGTTTGAGCCAGCCGTAATTCTGTTCTTGGCTGTAGTTGTATTATCTGTTGTAATTTCAATTTTTTTGGCTATTATTGAAATGAATGAAATTTAACTTTTTATAAACATAATTAACAAATAGAAAGAGTTTTATTTATGAAAAAAAATAAAACAAATATTGCCTATTTTACCCTAATGGAAATGGTGGTAGTTATCGCAATTATCGCACTGTTAGCTACGATTGTAACCCCGATGTATTTTAAACACGTAAGAAAAGCGCGTGTAAACACGGCAAAAACACAAGTATCGCTTCTAGAACAAGCTGTTATGGACTACCAGCTTGACACGGGAAAATTACCAAACTCATTAGAGGATCTGTCAAGCAATACATCTTCTTTAAGCAAATGGGACGGTCCTTACTTAAAGTCAAAAGTGCCGAAAGATCCCTGGGGTGCTGAATATGTCTTTGTTTCTCCAGGTGCTCATGGAGAATTTGATATAATTTCTTATGGGGCAGACAGTCAACCAGGTGGTACCGGGAGTGACGCAGACATCGGAAACTGGGTGGAATAATACAAGATAAATCTTCCCTGTTATTCAACGGCCAGCCCCGTCGGATGACTGGGGGACTTATGTTTTTGTCTTTTTGCTTCTGTTTTTAATCATGAATATATTTATTATTAAGATGTTAAAAAGCAAGTTCCTGTACACTAAATTTATGATGTATGATTTATGATGTATAATGTAAAGAAACAAAAAGTTAAAAGATTACCGCCCTTCGCGATAAATCATAAATCTGAAATCATAAAATTTTTTACCCTTCTGGAGCTAGTTTGTGTTCTGACAATTTCATTAGTTATCATCGGGATTGTTATTGGGAGGGTAGGTAAAACTCCCGCATTCATTTCTCTTGACAGCTGTGTCAACAAGGTTCAGGGGGTTCTTTTCGAAGCATCAAATCAGTCTATTATAAACGGGAAAAAAATTGTCATACAGTTTAGAAACAGACAATTCTCGCCAAAAAGCACTAAATCTTTCACAAAGAGTACTATTTTTAAAAAATATATTACGTATACTGTACCTGAAGCGGTAACAGTTAGTTTCCCCAATTTAGAAGAAGATAATGATGTCTCTTTTATTTTTTTCCCCAACGGTTCTGCTTCTGCACCAAAAATGCAATTAGATTTAAAAAAACATTCAGCTATAATTAAAATTTCAAAGCTAACTGGAATTGTGAATGTTACTTTTTTATGATGTAAGAGGTATTAGGTCAAGATAAATCTTGTTTTTGTTTTTTTATTTTATTGTATGAGCTATACATTGTTGGCTATGAACATATTAAAAAGCAAATCCCTGTACACTTTAATTAATTATTAATTGATGAAATCTGAAAATGAGACTATAAGAATCAAAAATTTTAAATCAAAAATTTTAAATAGTTTTACACTTATGGAAGTAGTAGTTGCAATTGCTATACTTGCATTAAGTTTGATAGCAGCCATGTCAGTAAGCTCATCTGCCAAGCGCAGAATAGACAAAGCATATAAAAAATGGGAAGCACAGAATATGCTGTCACAGGCTGCTGAATATTATTTATTAACCGGAGCAAATACTGACATACCTAATGATATTTTCCCTTATGACAACGTACAGGCATCATGCTCTGTTGCAGAATGTGTGACACTACCCGAAGATATTGATGCTTATTCCGGTCAATGGCTTCTGGCCACATATCATGTAGAAATTGCTTCTAATGGAAAAATATTAAAAGATATAAAAATTGACAAAATCATTAATAAAAATGAAATGTAAAAGCAAAAAAATTACTGCCATAAAAAATAAGTATAGACAAGCCTATTCTTACTGCAAAAAACGCTATGTGCAAATTGAGAATTTCTTCTCGCCCCTACATTCTAAAGCGAATAAGCGGACATACAATAGAGGTTTTACACTTCTGGAAATGGTATTGGCCATTGCGATTTTTGCAATGATAATGCTAACCATCGGAACCGGTATGTTTTCCATTCAGCAAACTTGGAGAAAAATGTCAAAAAAAGGCAAAGAGATTAAAGTATATCAAACATTGGATAGGGTTTTTGATACTGCTTTCAGAAATTGTATACCTTTCTCTTGGACAAATGATAATTTTCAGAAAAAATCTATTTTTCACGGAAATAACGACGAATGCACCATAGCATATATTCACAGAATCACTAATCCGTCTGACGGTGGGATCAGATTCTTAAAAATCTACCTCGATGATAAAAAGCTTATTGCGGCATACAGAAAGACTCCAATTCTTTACTGGGATGAGAATGAAACCGGACTTCAAAAGGAAGTGCTGGCATCAGGTATTAAATCAATATCTTTCTTATATGCAAATAGAGAAAACAATGAAATTGTCTGGCTCGATGACTGGGATGAAGAAAACAATAAAAATACTCCATTAGCAATTCAAATCACAGTTGAATGGAAGAACGGTAACAGTGAACAATGGCTACGTCGCACAGCCGGTGCTGGAAAATTTGAATCATACGGAAAAAGAGTTAGCGGAAATGAAAGATAAATTATTAAATATGCCTTTTTTAGGATTATGCTTTCAAACAGCAATATCCCGTATAAGAAAAACCGCAACAGACAACAAAGGTGCCGCTTTAATTGTTGTGTTAAGCTTCCTTGTTTTGACGGCATTAATAACCTCATCGGTAGTGGTGATATCTCAAATCAGTTCGAAAAGCTTAAAGGTAAATACGGATAGAGCTTATGCTGCTTATTTAGCAGAAGGTGCTGCTGCTCGTCTGCAGTGGCTGATAATGGCAGACCTGGCAAAACATACAGACCGTAATTTTAATAATTTCATATCTGATTCAGATGATGAACAAGTCAGATACTTAGCAGATGGCAAATCCAGAAGAATTAATTATTATGATTCAAAAGTTAATACAAAAATCTACGATATGGCCTCAGGGTTTAATGTTTCCACAGCCAACCCTTCCAGAAATCTAAAATCACTTCAGAATATTTACTTTAATGATCCTGACAAAAAAGATGAATTTAAAATTTTCTTAGATCGTTTAACCGACTATGTTGACAGGAATGATTTTATACACTTAAATGGTATGGAAAAAAGTGACTATCTCGATTTAAATATTCCCCACCTTCCTCGAAATAATAAAATGGAATATAGAGAAGAAATTCTGTTTATACCTGGCGCCCAACAATTTTTCTCTCCAGATAAATACGGACGCTTATCTATTTTCAATATTATCCCCCCAAAAGGGCTGCCCAAGTATAAGTCTAAAAATAATTTTTTCTCCGCGGATAAAGACATGATAATGGCAAAAGCTCATGTAGACGAAGAAGAAGCAGAAGATATTATAAGAAATAGAAATAAATGGTTAAATTCTACTGATTCTTTTTCAGATTTTTTTGAACCTGACACTATCGGAAAGTTAAAAAAAGCTTTTTCTTTTAAAGAATCAGGTTATTATACTCTTATTGTTAATGCCTCTCCAGGAAAAGGAATGGCTGCCAGAACAATAATACTATCTCTTAAGGTAGGCAAAACTATGAAAAATCAGGGAAATCAATATTACCAATATGTTATTTATTAGTTATTTATAAAAAAGGAGATTTATAGGGTATGTTTGCATCGTTTATTCCATTGATCGCGCCAATTTTAAGTATGTGTATTTTAACTCTGGGAAATGGGTTTTTTACAACTTTAACTACAATTCAGTTAAATAACCTTCAGATGTCTACCGTAATGGTCGGGATTATTTCTGCTACATATTTTACCGGCATGATGATTGGATCATTTTTTTCACAAAACATTATCGCTAAAGTAGGTCATATACGTTCTTATTGTGTTTTTGCTTCGCTGATGTCTATTTGTTGTCTTTTCCAAGGGGTTTTTGAAAGTCCACTGCTTTGGGCCATTTTACGTTTTATCTGCGGGTACGCTTTAGCCGGCCTCTTTATTGTTATTGAAAGCTGGTGTATTTCAGGAGCTGAAATTAAATATAAAGGTCGGATAATGGGATTTTATCTGTTTGTATATTATCTGGCGCAATCTATAAGTCAGCTGTTTCTAAAAATTGATTATAGTTCCGAGCTGGTTGCGTTCTGCATCATTTCAGCTTTGGCATGTTTTTCAATCATTCCTGTTTGTCTTACGCGCTTTGCAACTCCTAAACCAGAAAGCCCAGAGTTTGTGTCACCTGTTAAATACTTTAAAATTATTCCGCTTGGTATTGTTGCCGCACTTATTTCCGGCATGGTTCTTGGATGTATTTATACTATGCTCCCTTTGTCATTAACATCAGTTCATTTTACAAATTCACAGATAGCTTATTTGATGTCAATTACCATTTTGGGTGGTGTGCTTTTCCAGTTGCCAATTGGAAAGCTATCTGATATATTTGACCGAAGAAAAGTGATGCTCGGCGTTTGTGTAATGCTTATTATATCTTCAATTGCAGTGTGTATTTTCCACCGTGATTTTTTGCAGATGTTAATTTTATGTTTTTTTGTTGGTAGCATGTCTTTTGCTATTTACCCATTAAGTATTAGTCATTCCAGTGATAAAGTAGATGCTTCAAAAACCGTTGCGGTTATATCTATTATTACACTGTTTTTCGGTATCGGTTCAATGATCGGTCCGCTTATAGTAGCAGTATTTATAAATAGCCTAGGCGGAATTGTCGGTTTTTTCCTTTTTTTAGTTGTCACAGCGTTAGTTCTCGGCGCTTATACGTTCTGGCGAATTCACATAATTGAACCGGTTGATAGCGTGGAAAAAGGAAGTTTTACTGTGATATCCCCCAAAATTGCTATAGGAATGGCCGATGTAGTTGAGCACAACTCAGGTGAATCTCCAAATGATATAGATAATGTAGATGGTACCGCGACAAAGCCCGACAAAATTGATGATAAAACCGATGCCCCCGAAAAATCGTAGTAAGTTTTTTTACTGCTGGCTGGGCTAATTATACCAGACCGTTGTATCGACATAAATTGTCAACCCAGTCGCTGAATCTATTTTTATATTCTGCTGAAAGTTCCGGAATATTAGGAACCTTGCCCTCTGCATAAGATATAAGTGTATTTAAAAATTTACGTTGGGTTTTTTCCTCCACAGTATGGCGAAAAGTATTAGCTGAATTTGTTTCAAAATGTTCCGGCAATAAACCGTTTTCCGACAGATAAACTAATTTAAAGAGAACAAAATCGAATGTTTCTATATTCCCATCCGATGCTTTTTTTAATAAATTTTTAAATGCAGAATAAACTCTGTTGCAAGGAACATGTGGATAGATGTTTTTTGATAAAAATAAACCTAGACGGGAAACTTCTACAAAAAAATCCGGATTAAGAGCGATTTTGTCATATTCGTTGACTAATTCAAGAGATTGAGGGCTGTTTAATCCATTCCTGCTTTCTCTATACTCAACTTCTAACTCACGAAAAATATCTACAATTGGTTGAGTCTTTTTAGTTATTCTTCGTGCTCCTTTCACAACAAAATCAATTTTTCCATATTCCGCACTAATTGAAGAAACAATAAGGCTGCTTTCCTGATACACTGTTTTTTTTAATACTATAATTTTTGTGGATATTGTTTTGTTCATCTGGGATCATACTTTAAGGTTGATAAATTTTGCAGCGCTGCTTTAAGTGTTTCATCTTTTTTGGCAAAACAAAACCGAATATATTTTTTCCCATCTTCAGAATTCAAATAAAAAGCAGATGTTGGAATAGATGCTACTTTTTTTGTTTTTATCAATTCCATACAATAATCAACATCCTGGAGTGTCGAATGAGATTCAATAGGACACATTACAAAAAAAGTACCACCTGGAATGTAGGGATTGTAACCACCATTTATTAAACCATTACAAAAAAAGTTTCTTTTGAATTCATAAACTTTCTTGAATTCGGGTAAATACCCTTTCAGCTTTAGTAATGCTATTTCCATGGTCTTTTGAAAAGGATGGGCAACACTAAACGTATTAAATTGATGAACCATACGTATCGCGTGAGATATTTTTGGAGAAGAAGCGACCCAACCAATTTTCCAACCTGTCAGAGAAAAAGTTTTGCCTGTAGAAGAAATGGTAATTGTTCTTTCTTTCATTCCCTTAAGTTTTGCCATGGGCAAATGTGTAAGATTATCAAATGTTAAATGTTCATAGACTTCGTCAGATATAATATAAGCATCATATTTTTTAACAAGGTCTGCAAGTATTTCCATTTCATCTCGATCAAATACTTTTCCCGTAGGATTATGTGGAGTGTTGAAAATTACTAGCTTTGTTTTAGATGAAAAAGCTTTTTCAAGTTCTTCAATATTCCATTTGAAATCAGGGGCATTCAACGTAACCGGAACAGGAACTCCCCCGGCAATTTCTATCGAAGCAATATAGGAGTCATAATAAGGTTCAAAAACAATAACCTCGTCACCTGGATTGAGAAGAGCCATTACTGTGGAAAAAATACCTTCAGTTGCACCATTCGTAACAGTAATTTCTTTTTGAGGGTCATAGGAAAGATTGTAATAATTCATAAAATTTTTAGAGATTGATTCTCTAAGTCCTATGGTTCCTGGGAAAGGAGCATATTGATTATAATTCTGATCCATGGTTTCTTTGGCTATATTCAATATCCACTTTGGCCCATCAAAATCGGGAAATCCCTGAGATAAATTGATAGCATTATTTTCAATTGCCAATTGTGTCATAGTAGCAAATATAGATTCTTTAATTTGTGCTACTGGTCTTGATATCTTTTCCATAATTTATTTTGATTTGTTATAATTTTTATTTAATTTGGGTTCTACCCATAGCGAAATGATTTTTGAAAAATAATAAAAATAAATGAGGCTAAAATCCCACAGGGAAACCAAAAATAAAAATATCTCCGGTATCTTATATATAAAAAATATAGTTTTAAGGATGATTTTTCAATATAGACACTCGAAATTTTAAAAAACTTTAGTATTGTATTGGGTTATATTTGTTTTTGTATCTTTATAATGTAATTGAGCATAGAATGGGGAATTATTATGTGTCTGGCAGTTCCGATGAAAATAATTGAAATGGATGATAACGATATGGGTAAAGTTAAGGCAAATGAAGTTACCTATAATGTTAATCTATCATTAATAAAAGAACCGCGATTGGGCGATTTTGTATTAGTCCATGCCGGATTCGCTATAGATAAGCTTGACGAGAAAGAAGCTAACATACGTATTGATTTATTTAAAGAATTGGCTGAAATAGATATTCACAATGGATAGATATGAGGTTTGAGGTTTAAGATTTAAGGTATGAGGAGTAAGGGCAAGGGAATGTAGCATGGGAAATTTCAGAAAACTTATAGTTTGGCAAAGAGCTAAAGACCTTGCAATTTATATATATAAAATAACTGCAAACCAATCCTTTGAAAAAGATCGTGGGTTGCAAGGGCAAATGCGACGAGCATCTGTTTCTATTCCGTCAAATATTGCTGAAGGAGATGAATCCGGTTTTAATAAACTTACTATTAGGTATTTTAAAGCTTCAAAAGGTTCAGCAGCAGAATTAATAACACAAACAATTATTGCATATGCAATTAGATTCTTAACGATAAACGAGCATAATTATATAGTTTCTGAATGTGAGGAAATATCTAGAATGCTGTATAGTTTAATAGAAAAACGTGCCTCAAACCTCAAACCTCAAACCTCAAACCTCAAACCTCAAACCTTAAACCCTAG
>CAZVCD010000035.1:17031-19343 GCA_964625675.1 uncultured Victivallales bacterium
CCTCAAACCTCAAACCTCAAACCTCAAACCTCAAACCTCAAACCTTAAACCCTAGACCTATTTACCATGAAATACATTGAAGATTATAGAAATCCTGAAGCTGCCGCTTATATCCGCAAGCAGATAGAGGTGTTGGCGGGAGAATTAGATGGGCAGGGTAAAACTGCCAATATTATGGAAGTCTGCGGCAGTCATACTATGGCCATTGGACGTTTTGCTATCCGGGAACTATTGCCCAAAAACGTAAAATTAATCAGCGGTCCGGGCTGTCCGGTATGTGTAACAGATTCAGGGTATATTGATGCAGCCATTGAGCTTGCGGAACGCAACGATATAATTATTGCTACTTTTGGAGATATGATAAATGTACCTGGCAGCAGTACTACTTTGGTAAAAAGTCGCTCAAAAGGTGCTCATGTAGAAGTGTGTTATTCTCCAATGAACGCACTGGAACTTTCTAAAAAATATCCTGACAAACAGATAGTCTTTCTTGCAATTGGTTTTGAAACTACAATTGCACCTATATTAGGACTTCTCAGCATAATAGAAAAACAAAATATACAAAACATCAGCCTTCTTACAGCATTTAAACTGGTGCCTCCTGCATTGGAAGCGCTAGCCAGTGATCCAGAATTAAATATTGACGCATTTCTCTGTCCTGCCCATGTAAGTGTTATCATCGGAGCAGATGCATATATACCTTTTGTTGAAAAATATAAAATACCATGCGTTATAGCTAGTTTTGAACCGGTGGAGATATTGTTCGGGTTGATGGGGATTCTTAAGCAGTTGGTAAATGGTACATCTAAAGTAGAAAATCAATATAAACGGTTTGTTAGACCATCAGGAAGCCCTAAGGCATTAGAACTTATTTCAAAATATTTAGAAGTTTACGATGCATCATGGCGCGGAATAGGATGTATTCCGAGTAGTGGCGTAAAACTTAAAGATAATTATTCGAAATTTGATGCTACTGAACGGTTTAATATTGAGTTGAAACCCGAAAAGCAAAATTCAGCATGTCGCTGCGGCGATGTTTTAAAAGGGAAAATACTTCCTTCTGATTGCCCTTTATTTGCTAAAGCATGTAACCCATTAAATCCTATAGGACCATGTATGGTAAGCTCTGAAGGAAGCTGCGCCGCATATTATAAATATTCAAGGTAATTAATTATGACAAATACAATTCAGATAGCACACGGTGGCGGAGGCAGGCTTTCGTCTCAATTAATTGATGAGGAAATTGTTTCGCGTTTTGGTGAAGGTCCTTTAAAAAATCTACCAGATGCCGCACTTCTCCCAAACCCAAACAGTAAAATTGTTTTTTCAACAGACAGTTTTGTCGTTCATCCCTTGATGTTTCCAGGCGGGAATATTGGTAATTTAGCTGTACATGGCACCATCAATGATGTTTCAGTTTCTGGCGGCAGACCTCTATGGCTTTCTCTGGGGCTGATCTTGGAAGAGGGACTTTCTCTTGATATATTGCGCACAGTTCTTGATACAATTAAAAAAACAGCAGAAGAGTGTAATGTAAAAATAGTTACTGGTGACACAAAGGTTGTTTCTAGAGGACAGTGTGATGGGATGTATATCAATACTGCTGGGATTGGTGTAGCTTTAGAAAATTTTAATTTAGATAAAAATAGTATTCTCCCTGGAGACTCTGTACTTGTAAGTGGTACAATTGGTGATCATGGCATGGCCGTACTTGCAGCACGTGAAGGAATTAACATCGAAAACGGTCCTGTCAGTGATACTGCATCCGTGCATAAACTGGTTGAAATAGCACATGAATTTGGGCAAAGTGTCCGTTTCATGCGAGATCCTACCAGAGGCGGAGTAGCTGCAGTCTTAAATGAAATAGCTTCAGGAACTAATATTGGTTTTAAGCTGGAAAGCAGTAGTATTCCTTTATCTAAAGGAACAGATTCCATTTCAGAAATCCTGGGAATTGATCCGCTAAATGTTGCCTGTGAAGGAAGAATGCTACTCATTTGTGACAGTAGTGCAGCAGATAAAATGCTGGAAAAATGGAATCAGATACCAGAAGGCAGTGGAGCAACTATTATTGGAAAAGCAACCACTGTAGCTGGGCGTGTTGAATTATTGACTGTTACTGGCGGAACTAGGCTGATAGATGTTTCACAGGGTGAATTACTGCCAAGGATATGTTAACGAGCCTATTAAGGCTCTGGTTTTAAGAATTAAGTTTTAAGTGTTATATAAAAAATAAGAAATTATTTTTGTGGGGCATTTAAAGAGGAGATAAATAAAGTGCATGAACTTTCACTCGCGGATTCTATGGTCCG
>CAZVCD010000036.1:0-19221 GCA_964625675.1 uncultured Victivallales bacterium
AACCAACAACCAACAACCAACAACCAACAACCAACATCAATTATCAGTATTATTCTTTTTTTCCCAAATCTTTCAGTATCATATCAACCGGGGTCAGATATTTCTTGTCGTTATTGCAATTTTTGCAACAGGGAACAATGTTGCCTTTAACGCTTCTGCCACCTCTGGATAAAGGAACAATATGATCCATCGTCAGTTCTTTTGGAAGAAATTTATTTTTACAGTAATGACAAACACCCTTACCTACTAAAGCCAGCCACCAATTCGTTTTCTTTAGCTGCACAGCTTTTTTTCTCTCTCTGGCAATATGTGCATTGTCTTTTTTTATATCAATCCAGTCATCCATATTTCAGTTATCAAGTTATCAAGTTATCAAGTTATTAAGTTATTAAGTTATCAAGTTATTAAGTTAAAATTAACAATTAATAATTAATAATTAACAGCAAAGAATAGTTGCCTCGAGGTATGCAATATTATTTCTTCGTTTCAAATATCTTTAATACATCTTTTTCTGTATCATAATATACTGAAACAATTTTATCAACACCGTATGTTACAGCACGGCTTGTAATAGTAGCGCCGGTTATATATTTAAAATCTCCACCATCCTTAATTACTTTCCATTTTGATGCCGGAATAATATCGGGATTACTTTTATCGGCTGATGTATATTTGTCATCTGGAACGTATTCTTTACCATTAAAGAAATCCATTAAAGGATTTGGTGCCAATTTATCACCTTCATCTTTATATTTACCTTCAAAAATACCCCAGATAGTTTTTTTAACTTCACGAGCAAAAACAGCCGTACCAAGTCCCGGAGTTTCATTCTGATCAGTTACTACAACGTTTATTATACTGCCGTCAGGCTTCATCGCCAGCAAAACCGTTACATTACCCCCGTAACCGATAGGGCTTACAGCCTGTGCAAATAATGATACAAGTTTATCATCTTTTTTAGCTGGATAAACAGTCACTACATGATTACCATACTTCTCCGGTAATTCACCCTTTTTTAATACGAACCATTTCTTTCCATCGCTGGAAACAATATATAATTTATCCTCAACCGGCTCATTGTTAAAATCAGGCTGCAACTGTTTAAATGCATCTACCGTAACGCGCAGTGCTGCTTCTTTTATGGGTTTCTGCGTCACAAAATCAACAACAGCCAATACACCGGCGGCTATCGCCGCAATGATAACAAGCGAAATAACTAATGTGATAATATTATCTTTTTTTTGTTTTGGCTGAATTTCACTCATGCTTCTTTCACCTCCGAAGCTTTGTTCTTTTTGGTTCCAAACGGACGTGTTGTTGTCCAACGATCAATCAGCGGCGTACATGCATTCATTAATACGATGGCAAACATTACTCCTTCAGGGTAACCACCCCAATCTCTAATAACACAGGTGATTATACCGCAGCCTATACCAAATATAACACCACCTTTAATAGACATAGGCGTAGTTACCATATCTGTAGCCATAAAGAAAGCACCTATAAGCAAGCCACCGGTCAATACCTGAAACATAGCTCCCGGTAAAGCAGGAGATGCCTGTGTTAAATGCACTATAGTACTAAAAATCGCAACTGTTCCGATATAAGCAACCGGTACCTGCCATTTAATTATTTTCATTGCAATAAGGAAAACTCCGCCAATTATCAATGCAATGGCAGAAGTCTCACCTATGCATCCTCCAATATTTCCAATAGCATAATTCCAAACACTGTGCCAGTCAGCCATAGACCCCATTAACTGTTCTGTAGCGGTTCCCAAACTCTTAGGTATTTTTACCATATTCAGCGGTGTAGCACACGTCACACCGTCAATCACACTATTAAAAAATGGAAGATGAGGCAATTGTTTAATTGCTTCGATTTGAGATTCAGACAAAACAGCTTTATCAAAAATAAAATGACTTTTATCCATAAACCTTGTTGGTATCCAGGATGTCATTAACTGCGGAAATCCGATTATTAACGCGATACGTCCAACACAGGCTGGATTAAATGGATTATAACCAATCCCGCCATAAACCTGTTTTCCTAAAACAATAGCAATAAATGTACCTATTACACAAACCCACCAAGGCATTCCAGCAGATAACAGCATTCCCATCAAAAGACCTGTTACAATAGCACTGCCATCCTTCCAGTCACTCCTGCGTCCCAACATCCTGCACAAAATATATTCAAAAAACAAACTTGAAATAACACACACAGCTAAAACTTTTACTGCGTCTATTCCAAAATAATAAATCCCCATAACACAACTGGGTAACAGTGCAAGAATAACTAAATACATAATTTTTTTTACACTGGAACCATCATGCAGATGTGGAGAAGAGCTTACCAGTAATTTGCTCGTATCAGGCAGTTTTATATCTACTTTATTTTCGTTTGTCATTCCTGTTTCTTTCCTACTCTACAAATTAAAATTGTTTCATTTTTTACTAGCAATCACTTCAGCTTTACCACGTCTCATATGCTGAACTAAAGGCCTTAGCGCCGGACAGACATAAGCGCAAGAACCACATTCTATACAATCCATTACATTCGTATATTCAGCCAAATCAAAGTTTTCACTTTCAATCATCAGACTCAATGTTCCTGCCATTAGAGACATAGGACAAACATCTGCACAACGACCACAACGAATACATGGATGTGAAGAATACTGTGCTATTTCTTCCTTCACCAAAAGCAAAACACCAGATGCATTTTTCATTATAGGTACATCCAGGGAAAACTGGGCTGACCCCATCATTGGACCGCCAAGAAGAATCTTAGCCGGCTGTTTATTTATACCGCCCGCAAATTCCAGAACTTTACTTAATGGAGTACCAATTCTAAATTTCCAGTTACCAGGGTTACAGACTGTAGTTCCAGTAACAGTTGTTACTCGTTCAATAAGCGGTATCTTCTCGATAACCGCATCAGTAACAGCAGCCGCAGTTCCAACATTCTGTACTACACAGCCAACATCCATCGGTAATTTTCCAGAAAGAACCTCTCTACCTGTAACAGCATAAATCAACTGTTTTTCGGCACCTTGCGGGTATCTTACACGCAAGGGCACTACTACAACATCACTATTATCTGCAACTTTTTTTAATTTTTTAATCGCATCAGGTTTGTTATTTTCTATGCCAATATAAATATTCTTAACATTCAGTGTTTTAGCTAAAAGTTGAGCCCCGGTTACAACTCTTTCCGCTTCCTCAAGCATCAACCTATGATCTGCAGTTAAATAAGGTTCACACTCAGCACCGTTCAGTATCAAAGTATCGATTTTTTTATCAGGAGGAGGTGATAATTTTACTAAAGTTGGGAATGCAGCTCCCCCCATCCCCACAATACCGGCATTGGCAATTCTTTTTTTAATTTCCTCACCAGAAAGTTTTTTCCAATTTGGATCATGCTGAACTGATGCATCCCATTCATCATTTCCATCCGCTGTTATTTCAACTGCCTCCATTTTAGTACCTGAAGGTCCGGGCCATTCAACTAATTTAATTTTACCGCTTGTAGAAGCATGCACCGGAGCTGAAACAAAGCCCCCACTCTCAGCCAGTACCTGCCCTTTTTTTACATTGTCTCCGTTTTTAACTAACAACTTTGGAGGCGCTCCAATATGCTGATGAAGTATTACATAATATTTATCCAACAAAGGAGCAGTCTGAATAGGTTTTGAACAGGACAATTCCTTTCCTTCCCGTGGATGAACCCCTCCTCTAAAATGTCTAACGATAAGTGACATTCAATTAAATCTCCTGTTTTAATCAAGATAAATCTTGTCTTTGTCTTTTTGTTTTATTTTGATAGCTTAACTTTATAGGCTATGAATTTGTTAAAAAACTGTTCTCTCAGCAGTTATTCGATACTAGTTTCTATCTGTCCTTCTTAAACACTTAGTTGGACAACCGGATGCTTCTGCCAATTCAGGTGGCGGCGGCGCATCATAATTAACCTGAGCCAAAAATCCTTTCATCAATATTTGATCTTTTTCAGCAGTTTTGACACACTTCCGACATCCAATACAGGAGACTTTACAAACCTTCATTTTAGCTGGACCTTTTTCAGGCGAGCTACAGAACACATGAATTTTCACCGTCTCAGGTACAAGTTTTATAAGATTTTTAGGACATGCAGTGACGCATTTTCCGCAGCCAACACATAGTTCAGGATGAACTACGGCTAAACCATCATCAGTTATTTCTATTGCATTAAACGGGCAAGCTCCCGTACAAGAGCCAAGTCCCAGGCAGCCATACTTGCAACCTTTAGCGCCAGAAGATACTAAAACAGCAGATTTACAGTCGTTAATTCCGTTGTAGCCTGCATCTGATTTAGCATTTTTATTGTCGCCGCCACAAAGCACTACAGCTTTATTTTTTACAATATTTTTAGCCGTCCCTGCTCCTAGTATATCCGATATTTTAGAAGCTCCTTCTGAAGAACAGACAGGGCATTTACCTGCAGTTTCTTTACCGGCAACAATTGCTTTGGCTAAATCAGCACAACCCGCCAAACCGCAACCACCACAATTAGCTCCGGGCAAAGCGTCTATAACTAGCTCTATGCGAGGATCCTGTTTTACCTCAAAAACTCGTGCCGTTATTCCTATACCAAGACCTAGCAGAATCCCCATGCATACGATTAATCCAACAGATAAAAAAACCAATTCAAACATAGTATACTCTTAACCCTCATTTAGATAACTACTATTTTAATTTATTTAGTAAGGCCTGAAAAACCCATAAATCCCATTGCCAATATGCCTGCAGTAATAAGAGCAATAGCTGTTCCTTCCATAGACTTCGGAACTTTAGCTAAATCAAGTTTCTCTCTTAAACTAGCAAACAATATCAATGCAAGCGAAAAACCCAAAGAAGCACAGAAACCAAACACTGTAGAATGCAGAACACTCCTGTCTTTGGTTGCATTAAGCAATACACATCCCATCACAGCACAATTAGTTGTAATTAATGGAAGAAATACCCCAAGCGCACTATATAAAGGCGGGCTTATTTTTTGCAAGGCTAGTTCTACAATTTGAACTAGAGATGCAATCACAGCTATAAAAACTAAAGTCTGAAGAAAAATCAGATTACCTTCAAAAAGATGACCAAATATGGTAATAGAAATACCGCTACTTAATATGTAAGTATATATCAAAGATGCAATAAAAGAAGCCAAAGTCATTACAAAAATCACCGCACCAGACATTCCAATCGCAGGACCTAATTTTCTTGAAACACCCAAAAAAGGACATATACCTAAAAACTGTGATAGCACAAAATTATTAACAAGTATTATGCCTATTGTTATTGTCAGCCATTCTCCAGTCATTTATTCTCCTAATTTTTTTTTATTAGTAAACATATTATTATCTGTCAATAAGTAAAAAGCAAATACTTATTTAACCTATTATTAGACTAAAATCCCGGGGTTCTCGTTATATTTTCAGGTAACAGGTTTTCCCTTGGTGAAATAATATAGTCGGAAGAAGGAGTAAAACCTAGCGAGAAGGATAAACTCTGCTTAAGTTGGGTACCCTCTCCAGATGTATTGTTCTGTGTCGATATTCCAAGGGCTGCCATAAATTCTAAACCACAAGGCAACGATCTGATAAGAGATAAATTCAGACTTGGCATTAACTTTTGATCGAAATCATACTGAATACTTATTTTACCAGCAGTTCTTTCATTGATTTGAAAATCTAAATTTGTATTAACATAATTAGACGCAGAAAAATTTCTTAGAAAAACAGAACCGGCTTGAATAGTAGAAAGATTACTTCCCATAGAATATACACCTTCCGATAATCTCTCGTTACCATAGTAATAATTACAGGAGATGCCCCAGTTTTCCGCAAAATCCCAATCTACTATAAAAGAAGCCTTATCTATCGATTTCATAAGGTCAGTTGAACCACCTATTTTTGAGCCCTCGATAAGAAATTGCATATCAAAAGTTAAATTTTCAGAAGGCTTAATATTTAGTAAGGTTCCGAGTCCTCCAAGGTTTTTCCAACCATCTCCACAAAATTCTCTGTTATTAAAAATAAGATCTACATAGTTTTCCATAGAAGCCCAGGTATATACCTGGGAGTTTCCCCAGCTTCCACGACGAGTTTGAAGATGATTTTCCAATCCAAGACGCACCCAATTCTGGGCATCAATTCTATCTACATCATCAAAAAAGTAGAGTTGTTCACGACTAACAGTTGGGGTGTTGATAAAGGTATAATTAACATAAGGCTGCATAACATGCCTAAGTCCGTTAAAATCAAAATAAGCATTTTTTACATCATCCCATGAACGGGAAATTTTCGTATCAAACTGAATACCAAATTCTGGTATTATTCTAAATTTCCCACCCCCATCACTGTTATAGTTCTTAATAGGGTCAGAATAAGTTCCTTCGGGTGCATCTGCAGCTATCATTGCATTTAAGTCTAAAGTGCTAACATCAGCACTACTGCTATTGCCATATGCAGTCATTCTAAGTCCTGCACGTGGTAATACATTTAGCCAGTCGAGTTTTAAGGGATAATATAAAAAATTAACAGTATCAAACCGAAAAGTACCATAATCCGTGGGACCATCATTGGCCAACCCTGGATATGCTTCACTTCTAGATATTGAAAAATCGCGCCATTTCATATTATAATAGCCAATTGATGTTTCACTCTGGAAGTATATGTTTTCAAACAGCTCCTGCCTTGGTACAGTTATATCCAGTCTAGGCAATGATTCTACGACAGAGAAAAAATTATTTATCCTTGGACGAATCAGTAAATTTACAGAGGCGGGGTCAAACTGATAATTCAAGCTACCGTATGTTGCCGGTTGAGGATCTATAGCAGCAATATCATTAAAAAAATCATAAAGGTAATACATATCACTCAATTTAGCTAAATTACCTCTAAAGGCCATACGATCAGTAATATTGCTTATATTCTTAAGTTGTAACGCATAACGGAATGAATTTAGTTGTCCAAAACGACTGTTGTCGGGGACTTGCATGTTATGATACTGGTCCATTTGTCCATAGACAAAGAACTCTGTCTTAGTATCCTTTGTGTACAATTCAGTTTGATTACCAAATGCCCATCCTCTTCGTCCGTAATAATCAATCATGTTGGTTGTACCTAAAGACACATCCTCATCCTGAATAATATCCCAATAGTTTGTAGTCTGCACATAAAAGCCCCAATCAGTATTAGAACCTACATTTATTCCCCATTTACCCATATCCCCTCTAGGCGGTTTGTATACAACCGGCAACCATAATACGGGAATAGCGCCAATATAAAGAACATTGCTATATCCCCAAAAATGATAATCATCTAAATTAGATCCTTTAGCAGTTACCTTTGCCCTCTCTTTTCCCGGTGTAGAGCTGCCGGCTGGAGGAAAAGCAACCAGTCTTGCCGACTCCAGGCTAAACACAGGGGTATTCCCTTCGACTATACTTTGGCAGGGAGTAATTGTTGCATCGTCCATGACAAATTTACCATTCCCAAATCTAACTCCGTTATCACCCAGTGCATACCAGTTTCCAAATTTTGAAACAAATTTACCGAATTGAAATATTCCATTTTTAAGATTACCGGCAGCACGATTACCACTCCAAGAAAGTTCCTGCATTATTACATCAACTACGAGCATCTGCCTACCGGAAGGAGTCAGTACAGTTCCAACAACTTTTAGTTTAGCATATGGATTTTTCTGCAAGGCTTCAAGTTCCCAGTATTCCATTTCCTCTCTACTGGTAATCAGGGTATAAAATTTAACATTCCCCGATAATTCAACATTTTTGGTAGTGTTATTAACTATGAGCATATCCGAATACAGTATCAGATCTCCTTTGCGAACAAAAACATTTTTTTTTGCAATCATATTGTCCCCAACAAAATCAAACTCATCCGCACGAACATCTGCGCCAGTACTTTCTTTTAAAGCATCGGTAGGGCCTTTTATCTGTTTAAATTCTGGCATCTTTCCCGTGGCAAAAGTAGCATCAGGAGCTGTAAGTGCTTCTGCGTTTGGAAATATTAAAGATAAAATAAATATAACAATAAAAAAAAGTTTCTTCTTAAATATTTGCAATGCAAAGACCTTTCAGTAACGAATTGAAGTACACAAAAAAGTATGGTTATATGGTATTATAGTATATTCTTTTAATGATCTATGGATATCTAAATTGAAAAACTGTATAGTTCTTCGTCAGCATAAGAAAAAACAATAAAATGCTTATCAATATATGTGAAATTATTCTATATGAGAACGATTATAAGGTATTAATAATAAAAGTAAACATTTAAAATATTTTTACAAGCATTTTCTCCGCGTTTTATTTTAATAAAAAAAGAAAATACAAACAAATGTTCTGTAATAAGCTCTGTAGTAACTATATTGTAAATATTTCAGTTATTTATTCAAATTTTATTTCAATAAATAAATATATACGGAACGGGATTGTTTCATAAAATAACTATCATATATTATTAACATTTAAAGTACCATAAAACAAACCAATAAAATAATAAAAATTTAGGATATTAAAACTTATGATTAAAATTATTGTAGCAGGCGCAGCGGGAAGAATGGGAAAACTATTAGTTAAAAACATACTTGCTGCAGAAGATATGTCTTTAACAGGAGCCACAGAGTTTGATAAAAGCCCTAATTTAGGTAAAGATGCAGGAATAACAGCAGGAACATCTGTAGCTAATGTAGTTATTTCATCAAAATTGTCCCCACTGCTGTCTAATGCTGATATAATTATTGATTTCAGTACAGGAAGTGTTGTAGAAAATGCAGAGCTCGCTGTTAATGCTGGTTTGGGTGTAGTTATAGGGACAACAGCACTATCTCCTGCAGAAAAACAAAAACTTAAGGATTTAACGGCTAACAGCGGAAAAATAGTTTTTGCTCCCAACATGAGTATTGGAGTTAACCTACTATTTTCACTTGTTGAAAAAGTAGCAAAAACACTCAATGAAAACTATGAAATAGAAATAGTTGAAATGCACCATAACCAGAAAAAAGATGCTCCAAGCGGAACTGCAGCAAAATTAGTAGAAGTTGCTGCAGATGCCAGAAACTTAGATATGAACAAAGATATTTGTTATGGTAGAAACGGCATTACCGGCGCAAGGCCCAAACAGGAAATTGGAGTACACGCACTACGCGGTGGCGATGTTGTAGGCGAACATACTGTCATATTCGCTGCAAATGGAGAAAGAGTTGAATTAACCCACAAAGCCTCTTCCAGGGAAACTTTTGCTCTTGGGGCACTTGAAGCTGCTAGATTCTTACAAAAAACAGGCCCCGGCCTTTATTCAATGCAAGACGTCCTGGGGTTATAATTGTATTTGTTATGCCAGAGTTGTTTTTAATATTAAAAAACATATATTTAGAAAAATAAGCCAAACATGCCCAACAAAAATGATACAATTTTAGAAGTCAAAAACCTAAAGGCTTTTTTTCCTGTTTATAAAGGAATATTTATTAAAAGGAAAATTGATACAGTAAAAGCCGTAAACGATGTGTCTTTTACAATAAATACAGGAGATTCTCTAGGACTGGCAGGTGAATCGGGATGCGGCAAGTCTACTTTAGCAAAAACACTGCTTAGACTTACGCCTTCAACTGCCGGGAACATCTATTTTAAACAACAGGATATTACACATTTATCAGAACAAAAACTTCGAAAAATACGAATACAACTGCAAATAATATTTCAAGATCCATATGCATCGTTAAACCCTAGAATGACAGTTTTCGATATCCTTGCCGAACCTATTTTGGAATATAAAATTGTTCCAAAAAAATTACTTGTAGACAAAATATATAAACTAATGAACGCGGTAGGACTGTCTCCTCGCCTTATAAAAAAATATCCTCATGAATTTTCAGGAGGGCAACGGCAGAGAGTCGCTATTGCCAGAGCACTCTCTGTTAATCCTCAAATGTTAATTGCTGATGAACCGGTTTCAGCTTTAGATGTATCTATCCAGGCTCAAATTCTAAACTTAATTACCGATTTGCAAAAAAGAATGGGGTTAACATTGCTATTTATATCACACAATCTGGCCGTAATCAGGTATGTCTGCAATAAAATAGCTGTTATGTATGCCGGAAAAATTCTCGAAACAGGAAATACCGAGTCTATTTTTTCTTCTCCAGCCCACCCTTATACTAAATCATTAATAGATGCGATACCAATAACAGACCCAACTTTCAGAAAACAGTTTTCAAATACACCAAAACTGCCTGTGTCATCAACTCACCTTAACAGTACAACCGGATGCATCTATTATAACAGATGCTCTAAAAAAACAGATAAATGTTCTAAAATTCAACCCGAACTACGGCCTTTTTCCAATACATCATCGTCCCACCTCGCCGCATGTCATAATATATAAATGCTCTTAAATAACAACAAAAAGCTTTATTTTTTCTACTTAGAAATATAGATTATGTTCTTTGCTTTTTATTAACTCTAAAATATTGAGGAAAATTCTATGTTTAAAAAAGAGGTTTATATAAATCGCCGTGATGAACTGAAAAAATCACTTAAATCCGGAATTATCCTTCTGCTTGCGAATGACCATTCTCCAAGAGAAACTTTTGCCAGCCACTATCCGTTTAGGCAAGACGCTGTTTTTGCCTATTACACGGGCATTAATAAAACTCCATCAATTTCATTAATAATCGACATTGATAACAACAGTGAAATTTTATTTGCAGATGACTACACATTGGATGATCAAATATGGACCGGCCCAATACCACCTTTTGCAGAGACGGCTAAAAAAACTGGAATCAGTTGTGTAAAAAGCACTTCAGACTTAAAAAGAGAATTAGACCTAGTGAAACAGTCTGGAAGATGCATCCACTATCCTCCAAGTTGTCGAAGTGAAACCTTGATAAACTTAAGCAGCCTACTTGGTAAACCTGTTAATAAAATAAATATAGAGGCCTCTCAGAAATTAATAAGCGCGATTGTTTCACAAAGAGAAATTAAATCAACAGAAGAAATAGCTGAAATAGAAAAGGCTCTTGATATTTCGCATGAAACCTATATGACTATTTTATTTTTAATAAAACCTGGAATATCAGAAAAAGAACTGCTTGGAATTATAGCTTCAATATTGACAGCCAACGGGAGTGCACAAGCATTCTCGAATATTCTAACCAGAGACGGCCATATACTGCATAATTTAAGCAATGAAAATGTTCTCAAAGAAAATGATTTATTATTGATGGATACAGGCGCTATATCACCGGAAGGACTTTGTTCAGATATAACAAGAACATTTCCTGCTTCAGGTAAGTTTACAGAAAAACAGAAGAATGTATATACTGTTGTTTTAACAGCTCAACTTAGAGCTATTGATGCAATAAAGCCCGGAGTATTTTTTAAGGATATACACTTGAAAACCTGTGAAGTAATTGCTAGCGGCCTAAAGGATATAAGAATTATGAAAGGCTGCATAAAAAGCGCAGTAAAAGAAGGAGCTCACGCCCTCTTTATGCCACATGGCTTAGGACATATACTGGGAATGGATGTTCACGACATGGAAGTTTTTGGAGAAGATAACGTAGGGTATGATTCTGAAATAAAAAGAAGTACCCAGTTTGGTTTATCCTCCTTACGATTTGCAAGAAAATTAAAGGTAAACCATGTTGTTACAGTAGAACCAGGAATATATTTTATACCAGGATTAATACAAAAATGGAAAAAAGAAAATAAACTTGGCGAATACATAAACTATGAAAAACTAGAAGAGTATATGAATTTTGGGGGTATCAGGATAGAGGATGATATTTTAGTTACTGCTGATGGGGCTAAAGTTCTTGGTAAATCAATACCTAAAACAGTAGGAGACATAGAGAAATTAATGGCCAAATAGGACTTAAAAACAGTTAATGAGAGATTACAAAAATTAGTATTAACCAGAAATGTAATTTAACCTAAAAAATAAGTTTTAGTGAAATAAATATTTTTTATTTATATTCTTACTTGACTTAAAAGTCTTAGATTTTACTTTATTTATTTACGAACCGATATTACATTGTGTTTTAATATAAATACTGCGTATAAAGAATTAAAGGTTTTTTAGTACCCCTAAGTACAATAAAAATTATTAATACATATAAATTTATATAAATTTTATTTTAAGGAGTAGAAAATGGCAGAAGAACTTCAAGGATTGCTAGATCGTATACACAAAGAAGGTATACAGAAAGCTGAAACAGAAAAAAAAGAACTGATAACAAACGCCAAAAAAGAAGCTGATGCCATTCTTAAAAAAGCTGAAACTGATGCAAAGGATATAGTAAAAAAAGCACAGGAAAAAGCAAAAAAAGAAGAAGAAAAAGCTAAATCCTCAATACAACAAGCTGCCAGAGATATTATAATTACACTAAAAACAGAACTTCTGGAGCGATTAAATCTGTGTGTTCAAAATCTTGTTTCAGAGGCCATGACACCTGCACTGATGGGTGACATCATAGCTAAGATGGCTGATACTTTTGCAAAATCTTCCGGCAAAGAGGCCGAACTAAGTTTGATATTCTCTGCAAAAGACCTGGATAAAATGACTCAGCACTTCAAAAAAAATCTTGCTGGTAATCTAAAAAAACACCCGGAAATATTTGAGGGGCATGACTTTGCCGCCGGCTTGCAAATAGGATTTAAAGGAAGCGATGTATTTTTAGATTTTTCGGACAACGCACTTACTGATATTATCAGCGGATATGTTGGTTCAAGACTGGCTTCTATTTTAAACGAAAAAGGATCTAAATAAAAAACAAAACACCTCCCTGTTAGTCTACAAAGCAGGCCATCGAATAACCGGGATGTGTCACTTGGTAATTATTCAATACTGAAGTAAATATTTCAGACAGGAGAAAATTAATGTCTTCTTATTATTATTTAATAAGTACGCTTCCGATGCCGGTTCTCAAAGAAAAACCGCTGCTGACCTTAGAAGAATTCATGTGTTCCTGCTCTGAATGGTTACCTGACTCAGAATACATAGAGCTTGATAATATTTCGTTGATCCCTGATTTAGAAAAAATATCGAAAAATAAAATTATAAATAAATGGGAAACCTGGGAAACCTGCTTAAGAAACCGTATAGCAAAAGTCAGGTCTAGTAAACTGGGAAAAAATGCAGCACAATATATACAAGAAGAAAAAAATGTTTTTTCTGAGCTAGAACGTAGAGTGCAGGATGCTTATTCAGCTGAAAATCCTATGTTGAAAGAAAAAGCTCTTGATGAACTAAGATGGAAAGAACTGGACAATATGGAAAGTGGTCACCAGTTTGACTTTTCAATGCTCTGCATATACAAACTTCGACTAATGCTGTGTGAAAAATGGATAGACAGAGAGGATGAAAAAGGCGAAAGAAATCTTGATGCCATATTGTTACATTTTTATACACCAGAAAAAAACAATGAAGAAGCAGTCGAGAATCAGCCAGTGTCAGCTAATAATGAAACAAAATAATATTATAAATATAAAAAAGGTGGGAGACCAGTAACATGATTGATAACAATCGTGGCCGGATCGTTGGAATCAACGGGAATATGCTAACGGTCGAATTTGATACTTTCGTTACCCAAAATGAAGTGGCATACGCAATAGCCGGCGACAAAAAACTAAAATGCGAAGTAATACGTGTTCGCGGTAATAACGCTGACATGCAGGTTTATGAATCTACCAATGGCTTAAAAATAGGTGAAGCTGTCGAATTTACTGACGAACTTTTGAGTGTAGACTTGGCGCCCGGCCTGCTTAAAATGGTATTTGACGGCCTCCAGAATCCGCTTGACAAATTGGCTGAACACTCGGGGTTTTTCCTTGAAAAAGGTGTTTATTTAAAACCTCTAGATGAAAAAGTAAAATGGGATTTCACACCATTACTTAAACCGGGCGACAAAGTAATAGCCGGAGATTATGTTGGACATGTACCGGAAGGTGTATACACACACTATATCTCTTTTCCTTTTGCCGCTTTGGGTACCTGGGAGATAACAACAGTAGCTAAACCCGGCAAATATACAATTATAGAAACAATCGCTACAGCAAAAAATGATAAAGGTGAAACAAAAGAAATTACAATGCTACAAAAATGGCCTGTAAAAGTTCCTATCACCTCCTATAAAGAAAAACTTCTTCCGGAAAAAACATTAATAACTCAACAGCGTATTATTGACTCTTTCTTTCCTGTAGCTACTGGCGGAACATTCTGCACACCCGGCCCTTTCGGCGCTGGAAAAACAGTTCTACAGCATGCGATAAGCCAGCACGCTCAGGTTGATATTGTTATAATCGCAGCATGTGGTGAACGAGCAGGTGAAGTAGTAGAAATCCTCAGAGAATTTCCTCACCTTGAAGACCCGAAAACAGGAAAAACACTAATTGAACGTTCAATTATCATTTGTAACACCAGTTCTATGCCTGTTGCTGCGAGAGAAGCATCTGTTTATACAGCGGTAACACTTGCTGAGTACTATCGTCAAATGGGACTAAACACACTCCTTCTTGCCGACTCAACTTCGCGCTGGGCACAGGCAATGCGCGAAATGTCAGGACGTCTGGAAGAAATACCTGGAGAAGAAGGATTCCCTGCATATTTAGAATCACTTATTGCCAGTTTTTATGAGAGAGCCGGGCTATTTAAACTAAACAATGGGAAAACAGGTTCTATAACTATTGGTGGTGCTGTTAGCCCTGCCGGCGGAAACTTTGAAGAACCTGTAACACAAGCAACGTTGAAGGTTGTTGGTGCTTTCCTTGGACTATCAAGGGAACGCGCAGATGCACGTCGCTATCCATCAATACACCCTCTTGACAGCTGGAGTCACTACCCAAGCATTATACCAAAAGAACAGATAGAGAATGCACAAAGCGTACTGAGACGCGGCAATGAAATCAGTCAGATGATGAACGTTGTTGGTGAAGAAGGAACAACTATAAGTGATTTTATCATATATTTAAAGAGTGAATTTATTGATTCTGTTTATCTTCAGCAAAACACATTTGACAAAGTAGATGGTGCTACTGATGAAGAACGACAAAAATATGTTTTTGAAAAAGTTGTTAAAATATTAGATGCAAAGTTTAAGTTTCAAAAGAAAGAAGAAACTAGAAAATTCTTTGCAGAACTCAGACAGTTATTCATAGACTGGAACTATTTAAAATTCAATACAGAGGACTTCAAAGCATTGGAAGTATCTATTGACAAGAAAATAAAGGAGTCTACCAATGCGTAAGGTTTATCATAAAATAATACAGGTTGCCGGTAATGTTATTACTGTAGAAGCCGAGGATGTCGCTTATAACGATCTTGCCGAAGTTTCCAGTAAAAGGAGCAGTTCACTTGCGCAGGTAATACGAATGCAGGGAAACAAGGTTTTTCTACAGGTTTTTGCGGGAAGCCGCGGTATATCAACAAATGATGAAGTAAGGTTTCTTGGAAAACCAATGCAGGTTTCTTCTTCAGAAGACCTTTTAGGTCGTGTTTTCAACGGAGCGGGTGCCCCACGTGATTCACGCCCAGCAATAAAGGATAATTTGATAGACATCGGAGGCCCATCAGTCAATCCGGCAAAAAGAATTATACCAAGACGCATGGTTCGTACCGGAATTCCTATGATTGATGTATTTAACACTCTGGTCGTTTCACAGAAAATACCTATCTTTTCTGTTGCGGGTGAGCCCTACAATGCACTTCTGGCAAGGATTGCAATGCAGGCTGAAGTAGATATTATTATCCTCGGCGGCATGGGATTAAAATATGACGATTACCTTTTCTTCCGTAACACACTGGATGAAGAAGGCGCGCTCTCACGCTCTATTATGTTTATCCACACTGCTTCAGACCCAATAGTGGAATCACTGCTCGTTCCGGATATGTCTCTTGCAGTAGCTGAAAATTACGCTCTGAAAGGAAAAGACGTACTGGTTCTGCTTACAGACATGACAAACTACGCAGATGCAATGAAAGAAATAGCAATAACAATGGAGCAAATTCCGTCTAACCGTGGATATCCCGGAGATTTATACAGTCAGTTAGCCGCCAGATACGAAAAAGCGGTTGACTTTGATAATGCAGGCTCTATTACTATATTAGCTGTCACAACAATGCCTGGCGATGATATAACACATCCTGTCCCTGATAACACAGGTTATATAACTGAAGGCCAGTTTTATCTAAAGAACGGCAGAATTGAACCGTTTGGCTCATTAAGCCGTCTTAAGCAGCAGGTAAATGATAAAACACGTGATGACCATCGTATTATAATGGATACAATGATCAGACTTTATGCAAATTATCGTGAAACTGGAGAAAAACAGTCTATGGGATTCCAAATGAGTAGCTGGGATAATAAGCTACTGAAATATGGAGCTCTATTCGAATCAAAAATAATGGATCTTTCTGTCAATATTCCTCTTGAAGAAGCACTTGATCTTGGCTGGAAAATTCTGGCTGAATGTTTCGATAAAGCTGAAACAGGTATAAAGACAGATTTATTGAACAAATTTTGGCCGAAGCAATAAACTATAGATTGGAGATTTGAGAAATGGCGAAAATTAAACTGACAAAAAGTGAATTAAAAACACAACGTGATTCACTTAAACAGTTCACTCGTTTTCTGCCCACACTCCAGCTTAAAAAACAACAGTTACAGTTAGAAACACGTCAAAGCCAGGAGCGTATCGAAAAAAACAAAAGACGCGAACTTGAATTTAAATATAATATATCCCCATGGGTTTCAATGTTCGCCGATGATGCAGATATAGAACTGTTAAGTGAAAATATTTCTGTAGAAGAAATTGATACAGACCTCCACAATATAGCCGGTGTAGAAATACCGATATATAATAGAACGCACTTTAAAATATCCGACTATAATCTTTTTATAGAAGCCCCATGGGTTGATGATGGTATAAAGGCTATTTGTGATTTGATTGAAATTCGTGCTGAACGAGATATTCTTGAAGAGCAATATCGGAGAATAAATAATGAACTCCGTACAACAACTCAGCGCGTTAACCTATTTGAAAAAGTAAAAATTCCTGAGTGCAAGGAAAATATTCGGGTTATCCAAATATATCTTGGAGACCAGCAGACAAGTGCTGTAGGCAGATCTAAAATAGCTAAGAAAAAAATGGCGGAGGTATCATTATGATTGAAAGAATGCTAAAAACAACAGTTATCTGCCGAATTGAAGATCGTGAATCTACTCTTGACTCACTTCGTTCCCTTGGAATACTTCATGTTGAATTGACATCCAAAAAAGAATCACCTAACCAGGCTGCTATCACACAGGATTTGGGAAGAACTAGACAAATACTTTCTATTCTTGACGAATTTAAGCCTATTAAAAAATCAACGCATAGAGATTCTACTCCAGAACAGGTTGCCAAGTCTGCTTTAAAACTTTTTAAGGAAAATGCTGATCTAAAGAAAGAAATAGAAAACAGCAGACAAAAAAAAGAGTTGCTACTTCCATGGGGAAATTTCTCTTTTGAATCCTTATCCAAACTAAAAGAAAAAGACCTATTCGTATATCTTTGTGAAACAGACAAAGATCACTTATCAAATTATAGTGATAAAGGCTCTATTGAAGTAATTAGCACTAACAGAGCCAACGTCTCCTTTACAATTATCTCAACGGAAGAACATGATAAAGGCTCTTTACCTTTGGCGCAACTTCCTCCAGATAATATTTCTCTAAAAGAGCTTGAATTACAAATATCTGAATTCGAGAAAAAACTCAAAGAAAATGAACGTTTTCTATCTATTCTAGCTGCTGAAAAAGCAAAAATAAAAGAATACATACTTGAGTTATCAGATGAATTAGAGTTTGTTACCAACAAGAAAGGAATGGAGCATGATTATGTACTCTGTTACATAAAAGGATACACTCCAATAAAAAAGCAGAATTTAATAACAAAAGCTTCAAAAAAATATGGTTGGGCACTACTACTCCAGGAACCTTCAAAAGAAGATAATCCTCCTACCCTTATTACCATTCCTAAAATGTTCAGACTGATATCTCCAGTTTTTGAATTTATCGGAATTTCACCTGGTTACAGAGAATGGGACGTGAGTATCTGCTTCCTATTTTTCTTCACAATATTTTTTGCGATGATTGTTGGAGATGCCGGTTATGGAGTTCTATTTCTATTCATAGCAATAATCCTGAAAATTCATTTCAGAAATAAAGAGAAATTTAGATCACCTATAAACCTGTTCCTACTACTTAGTATAGCCACAATAACATGGGGAGCCCTGACATGTACATATTTTGGATTACCACAGGAACTCTTCCCAAGAAAACTGCAAGGAATAAAAGCACTTACTGACCCCAGTATAAAAAACAGCAACATCCAGCTAATATGTTTTATTCTCGCTGCACTTCAGTTATCATTTGCAAGACTCTGGAAAGCTGTTATTATGCGCAACAGTCTAAGAGCTCTAGGTCAAATAGGATGGGCCATGTTTATTTGGGGAAACTTTTTTACGGCGATCAAGCTTATTGTATTTTCAAATATGACCTACCCAACCTTTGCATACTATCTTTATATAATAGGATTTTTCCTTATCATAATATTCTATGTAAAGTGGAACGATGTCGGGAGCATATTTAATACACCTTTTGACTTTATCGGCAGTTTTTCAGATGTTCTATCATATATAAGACTTTTTGCTGTGGGCCTTGCTTCTTTTTATATTGCCAGCAGCTTTAACGATATGGCACACATGGTTTTTCAATTATCGCCCTATTTAATTGTATTTACAATAATAATACTTTTATTTGGCCATCTCTTGAATATTGCCCTCGCATTTATGGGTGTTTTAGTTCATGGAATAAGGCTTAATACTCTTGAGTTTTCAAATCAAATGGAACTTGAATGGGCTGGTGTAGTTTATAAACCGTTTAAAAAACAAAGTAAAAATGATGAAGATGAGGTTACTGAAGATGAGGTTACTGAAGAAGAATTATTAAAAGCTTAAACAAAATTTATATATACATAAAAACAAAATAACAAACAAATTAATGAATTAAGGAGACACTAAATGGACGCACATTTAATGAACGCACTAGGACAAGCAGGAGCTTATGCAGCTATAGCAATTGCAGCAGTTGGCTCAGGAATAGGTACAGGAGTAGCTGGCAG
>CAZVCD010000037.1:0-18198 GCA_964625675.1 uncultured Victivallales bacterium
GCTGAAACAAAGCTGTTTAACCTGAAAGTAGCGGATTATGTTTATAAAGACTTAGACATGTTAACAGCATGTACGGGAAAAATCAGAAATGTTATTGTTAGCTCAGCCTTTGCAGATTTAAGTATAGCAGAACAATATGAAGATAAGATTGGACATGAATTTTCAACAAAAAGAATTAAAGATAAGGCCAAATTTTTTTACTGGACTTTTTGGTCAAAAGAGAAAATGATCTATCATTATGGTGTTGAAAAAGGGAAGTTTAATTTTCTCATATGTAGAATAAAAAGAACAGTATATTTATTAAAGAAATATTTAATTAATTTTTTGCAGCTTTATATAATCAATCCAGGGAAGAAGAATAAAATTAAAGAACGACATATTACCAGTTTTAATGTATTAGAAAACTGGCTGAAAAAGTAATAAAAGGCAAATTGAAACAATTATTTTGATTTAAAATTGAAAGGTTCAATTATTTTCGGTATCACTTTATTTACGTCACCGGCACCAAGAATCAGGATGACGTTATCATCAATAATGGCTTCTTTTGTGATTTCTCCAGCCATCTCTTTCCAGGAGCCATCTATTGAAACTGCTTTTTCTCCGATGTTTTCGGCAAGGTCTTTTGAAGATATTTTATCAATTGAAGACCAAGCTGAAAAAACAGGTACAATAAAGATTCTATCTGCTTTTTTTAGCTCAATTATAAATTGCTTGAAATAGTGTTTTAATCTTGCATAACGATGAGGTTGAAAAATTACAGTCAATTTTTGGTTTGGATAATTTTCTTTTACAGCAGCAATAGCGGCTTTAACTTCGATTGGATGATGAGCATAATCTTCTAGAACTGTAATGTTATTTTTCGAAAATACTTTTTGCATACGACGTTCAATTCCGGGAAAAGATTTTATAGCTTTAATAGCTTTTGCCTCTGAAATTCCGAGTTCCACAGCCACAGCCATAGCCATTACTGCATTTTTAATCTGATATTCTCCCCATAAATTGTCTGTCTGATTCAAATCATCTCTGTGTAGCTTCATATTTTTGAAGTCTATCATTTTCTTAGGTGTAGAAATACAATTAAAGGTATTGTTTAATTCTTTATCTGAAGCATAAAGCAGTAAGTTTGATTGTTCCGCAAAGCCTATAAAACCTCTTTTTAATTTTTCTTTTCCACCAACATTCCATGAATGGTCATCATCAAGATTTAATACTACGCCGATATGAGAGTCGATTAATGTTAATGAAAGGTCACTTTCATCAGCTTCGATTACAAAAATATCTTCGTTACCTATCTCTCCTAAATGTTTCCATCCAATAGGCCATCCCCCTATTAAGTATCCAACATCAGATATATTGCACTGTCTTAATATATGAACAATCATTGCCGTAACTGTTGTTTTTCCATGTGACCCAGCAATTGAAATGACTCTTTTATACTGCTTTGCTATTAAAGCTAAATATTCTCCCCGTTTATAGCACTTTATTCCAAGCTTATGAGCTTCTTTTAATTCGGGATTATCATTTTGAATAGCAGAAGAGTAAACAACTATGAAGTTTTTGTTTTTGGGAAGGTTGCTAGTAGAATGGTTGATATTAATATTTACACCGTTTGCGAGAAGTAGCTCTGTATTTTTAGACTCTTTAATATCTGAGCCGCTGACTTCATAGCCAAGCTGCATAGATAGCATGGCAAGCCCACACATGCCTATCCCCCCGCAACCAATAAAATATATAGAAAAATCCGTTCCTATTGCTTTCTGTTTGTTGGAACTGGTTTTATTAAGGTATATGCACATGCTATATATTTAGTGGAGAATTTTCTTTTATTATTTGTGTGCCCACGCCGGAATCTGTAAAAATCTCTAAGAGGAGTGAGTGCTGTACTCTGCCATCAATAAAGTGCACTTTGTTTGTTCCCGCATTTAATGCCTGTAAGGCGCTTTTGACTTTTGGAATCATTCCGCCGGTAATAATTCCTTTTGCAATATATTTTTCGATTTCTTTTAGTTTTATTGAAGATATTGCACTGCTTTCATCGTTCGGATTTTTAAGAATACCTGGGACATCACTGATAAACACTAGCTTTCTTGCTTTAAGGTGTTCAGCAATGAAAGCGGCGGCTGTATCGGCGTTTACATTAAATATTTGATTGTTATTGCCAAGGGCTAGTGGCGTTATTACCGGAATAGTGTCTGTATCTGTTAATGATAAAATATTAGCAATATTAACATTATGTAGATTTCCAACATGTCCTAAGTCAAGTTTTGCCCCTGATATCCTATCTGTAGTATACATTTTTTCAGCCTTTAAAATATCTTTTCCGGATAATTTTTTAGCATTTCCACCAAGTTTATTAAGGGTTTTGACAAGGTTAGTATTGACTTGGTTATGCAGCACATCGTCAACAATTTTTATTGCCTTATCGCAGGTAAACCTTAGCCCATTAATAAAATGAGTCGGGATATTTTCTTTTTTAAGTTTTGATGAAATGGCTTTTCCTCCGCCATGGACTATTACGGGTTTCATTCCGATGCACTCCATAAAAACAATATCTCTAAGGGCTTTCTCTGTTAATTCACTGTCCTCCATAACGCTTCCGCCAAACTTAACTACAACTATGCTGTTACGTAAGTTTTGTATATATGGTAAAGCCTCTATAAGAACGGCCGCTTTTTTAATATATTCTTTCATCTATTTTTTTACCTTTAGGTTTTATGTATGGTAATCTGCATTAATTTTTACGTATTCGTAAGAAATATCGTTTGTCCACATGTAATAGGAACAGGTTCCAGAAGCTAAATCTACCATTAATGTAAAATTTGAATTTTCTAGTATCTTTATTACATCCTTTTCCGGGGTTTTTGCATCGCTCCCGTTTAGGGCAACTGGAAGGTGGTCGTAATAAACATTTACTTTATCCGGATCAAATGATGCGCCAGAATAACCGGCAGCAGCTACAATTCTACCCCAGTTTGGATCATTACCAAACCAAGCGGTTTTGCAGAGGAGAGAATTGGCAATCGCTTCTGCACAAAGTTTTGCGTCATTCTCTGTAGCAGCATTTTCTATTTTTAAGGTAACACATTTAGTTATCCCTTCTCCATCTTTAACAATTTCTTTTGCCAGACAACATGCTACTTTTTTTATCGCTTCTGCAAATAAACTTGAATCGGGCGAATTGGGTTCCAATATTTTGTTTCCAGCTTTACCGTTTGCCATAATAAATAGAGAATCATTTGTACTCATGTCTCCATCTACAGAAATACGATTGAAGGATGCATCCGCTGCGCTGTGAAGGATTGATTTCAAAAATGAATGAGACACATTTGCATCAGTTGTAATAAATGCTAGCATTGTAGCATGTGGTGCTATTAGTTTGGGTGCTATCATGCCGGAACCTTTAGCCATACCGCCTATTGTGATTGTTTTCCCATCTATATTAACCTGTACAGCTATTTCTTTTGGTCTAGTGTCTGTCGTCATTATAGCTTTTGCCGCTGCGTGTCCTCCATTATAGGATAAAGCAGATGCAGCTTTGGCTATCCCTTTTGTTACTTTATCCATTGGCAGGGCAGTACCTATTCTACCGGTAGATGCTACAAGAATATTATTTGAATCTATATTCAGCTGTTCTGCAGTATAATCAGTCATAGCTACAGCATTGTTATATCCTTGTTTTCCTGTACAGGCGTTTGCGTTGCCGCTATTAATGATAATTGCTCGTGAATAGATATTATTTATTAAATTGTTTTTGCAATATTGCACTGGCGCTGCAGTAAAAAGATTTGCAGTAAAAACACCAGTGGTAACAGCAGGGCATTCTGAATAGATCAGAGCTAAATCTAAGGCTTCGCCCTGTTTTAAACCGGCTCTAATTCCTGAAGATTTAAAGCCTAAAGGAGAACTTATGTTGCCGTTTGGTATTTCAAAAATCGATTTTTCATTTTCCATTATAATATACCGGAGGTATTTTTATTTTTTGTTAATTTGCGAGGTTTTTAATCTTCTATTTTTTTATTATCTCCCGAAAACTATTTCAGTTTGGGGGTAATCTAGCCCTTACGTTACCGTGTAATTTCTTGTACCGAAGATAGATGTTCCAATTCTAACGATTGTAGCGCCTTCCGCTATAGCTATTTTGTAGTCAGAGCTCATTCCCATAGATAGTTCCGGCAGTACTATATTAAGGTTTTGTTGCAGTTCATCTCTGGTTTGACATAGCAACTCGAATATTTTTTTTAATACGCTTTCATCTGCGTCATATGGTGCCATTGTCATTAAACCTACAAATTCAAGATTTTTACAGCTGGAAGCAATCCGGGCACAATCTTTTACTTGATCCAAGGTTAAACCGGATTTACTTTTTTCACCAGAAATATTTACTTCCAAAAATATTTTTGGTGTTTTATTCTTTTCTTCTGCTATTCTGTCAATTCGCTTTACCAGCTTCTCTGAATCTACAGAATGTATATAGGTTGCGAGTTCGACAGTTTTACTCACTTTGTTGCTTTGTAGGTTGCCGATGAAATGCCATTCGATATCATTTGGTAAGTTTGGAACTTTTATTTCTAACTCATTTATTCGATTTTCTCCGAAGAGTCTTTGACCGCAATTGTAGGCCTCCAAAACAGCTTCGCTTGGAAATGTTTTGCTTACTGCAAGTAGTTTTACGCTGCCAGGCACTCTGGATGCTGTAATTTCAGCAGAAGATATATCGCTAAGAACTGTGTTAAGGTTGTGTTTTATATATGACAGCATGAGATTATTCCTTTGATTTTTTATTTTAAGTGTACAGGAATTTGCTTTTTAACTTCTTATTAATCAATATAATTTTGATTATAAACAGAAGTGAAAAGACAAAAACAAGATTTATCTTGATTCTTTTTATTATTTATCGAAAATCATTTCGTTTTGGGTATAACATAATATATAATAGCCTTAACAAGGCAAACTACTATACTTATTGAAATAAACATTTAAATATACAGCGAGGTAATTTATGAGTAAAGCCATAATAGAAAATACGGACTCAAAATCTGCTGAAAGAAGAGTTGCTATATGTATTCCGGCACGTTTTGGAAGTACAAGGTTTCCAGGAAAAGTTTTGGCAAAGTTGGCTGGAAAACCAATAATCCAATGGGTTTTTGAAAAAGCACAAAGCTCTATTGCCGATGATATTATCGTAGCTGCTGATGACCCTGCTGTAATGAAGGTCGTAGAAGAATTCGGGGGAAAATGTGTAATGACTGCTCCGGATCATCCTTCCGGAACTGACAGGGTTTGGGAAGCTGTTCAGAAAGCAGACTGTGATATTATAATAAATGTGCAGGGAGATGAGCCTTTAATTGATGTTTCCACAATTAATAGACTGATTGAGGCTTTAAAGAATAATCCCGAAATAGAAATGGCAACTGTGGTTGTAGAAGCTGACAGAAATGTGATTGGAAAAGACCCTAATGCAGTTAAAGCAGTATTAAGTAAAGATAATTATGCTCTGTACTTCAGTAGATCTGAAGTACCTTATGTCCGCGACAAAAATGATACTTATCCTATTTACCATCATTTAGGCATTTATGCGTTTAGGCGAGATACTCTTAAACGTTTTGTATCGCTGCCTCCAAGTGATCTGGAAAAATGTGAAAAGCTGGAACAACTGAGGGCATTGGATAATGGTATAAAAATTTTTACAATTATTTCAGATAAAAATAATGGCATAGGAATTGATACCCCTGAAGATCTGGAAAAAGCAGAAAAAATCTTTGAACTGTTATACTAAAATTCTATGCTTTTATAACGACTACAATGGAGGTAGATGATGAGTACGGAAAAAGAAAAAATGCTAAATGGGCAGCTTTACGATGCACGCGATGAGGAACTTACTCTAGAACGCAAAAAGGCTCGTCAATTACTTCATCGTCTTAACGTTATTGATTATGGAAATGAAGATAAGTATTCAGAAATAACCAGGGAACTTTTCCCAAACTCTAAAAGTGATATTTGGATTGAACCTCCATTTTTCTGTGATTACGGTTATAATATTATTGCAGGTGAAAACGTCTTTTTTAACTTTAATTGTGTTGTTCTTGATGTAATGCCGGTCAAGATAGGACGCAATGTTCTTTTTGGGCCGAATGTTCAGATTTATACAGCAACCCATCCTATAAATTATCGTGAGAGAAGAAAATGGTTGGAATCAGCTAAAGCGATTACGATTGGAGATGATTGTTGGATTGGCGGCGGTGCTATAATTTGTCCAGGCGTAACTATTGGCAACAGAACTATTATTGGTGCGGGGAGCGTAGTTACAAAAGATATTGGTGACGATGTTATTGCAGTAGGAAACCCCTGCAAAGTTATAAAAGAAAATATTAACTGTAAAGCCAGTAAATAAAATAAAATAGGAGCAAAAGCTCCTTTTTTAAATCTCGTTTGGCTAAAGGTTGTTTAAATACTCTATATAATATTTAATGCTATGCCGTTCAAATGTATTTTTTATTGGTGGTACCTTTGGACCACAGCTAAACATTTTTAAACCGAATAAATAATCAAAATGTTTATATCCGACAATCATAGGAGCTACGGGGACCGGATCAAACAAGTTGCAAAACCATGTATAGTTTTTAATCTGTTTTTTATAACGATTAGCAAAGTTTTTTTCCCCGGGACATGGTTCGGCCAAAGTCACTAGCTGTATATTACTAGCTTCTGCAATTTTTTCTTCAATAAAATATGCTGTTTCAAGAACTGCTATAGCAGCTCCCATGCTATGTCCAGTTATGATTATAATTGGATCAGAGGCGTCTGCCTGTATTGCTCTGATGAAGTCTTTTAGGAAGTTCTGTTTCATGCATGCTTGTCTATTCCATTCAAAACCAATATGTACCTGTGTGTTTGTCTTTAGAAATTCTATTGGAAATGCAATGAAATCAGTAAATATCCAGGAGTAAGTATCAGCAGTACCTCTAAAAGCAATTACATAAACATTTTTGCCATTAATTGTTTTTTTGCCAATGGCATAACCAAAATGCTGCTCTATCATATTATCATCAGCTGTAAATTTACTATTTACTTTTTCAGTGAGACTTTTCGTGTAAATTTCTTCATCATTTGCAGTGTCAATGCTTGAACGAATATTTGAGTTGCTTTTTGTTATTGATTGGCTGAATGATTTTACAGCACCTTCAATGTTGTTGGAGGTAGGGGGGAGATTATGTTTTTTTGCTGCTAAGTACTTAGCAGGAGCCATTGTGCGGATTTCTTTTCGAATTTCCCCTAAACTTTTTTGAAAGGAATCGCATTGAACCTCCCAGTCTCTAGCAGTTAATGTTTTATACATCTCTGAATTATTACCGTCGTATGCTACTTGGCTAAAGTCTCCTGAAATCTTATATATTTGTACTTTTGTCGGTCCAGATTTTGTGACGATTTTTGAAGCTACTGCATTAGTTGTAATAAGCAATATAAATAAAAATACTGAAATGATACCAATAGCCTCTTTTTTAACCATTTTGTTTAACATAAAACCCCCCTTGCATATATTTATTATTTGTTTACATATCTATTTTAAGTGAAAAGGAACTTATACTTCTAACATGTTTATAGTCAAAAAGGTTAAAAATTGCAATAAAAAAAACAATATTTATTTTGGTTATAGATATTAATTATTCTCAAAACGGAATGATTTTCGCTAAACAATAATAAAAATACCTATGGTATAGTATTTCTTTTTATTCCAAACAAGGTTATAATTATAAACAGATCTACACTATTTATATTTAGTGTACAGGAATTTGCTTTTTAACTTCTTAATCACAACATATTCTTGACTTCAAACAGAAGTAAAAAAGACAAAAGCAAGATATATCTTGAAACCCAGTACACCATATCCAAAAATTCTGGAGACAATATGCCATCTGAAAAAGTAAAGCTTGCAGACAAAAAAATTAAACAAAAAATTGTATTGCTTCTTAAGGAGCATCCACGGTACTTGCCGGATTTATATCGTTGCTTAAAGCTGCGAAAGAAAAAAGAGCATAGGCAGGTTCATAAAATACTGGAAAAACTCTATCATAAAAAAATAGTTGTAAAAAACAATAAAGGTTTATTGCGGATTGTAGCATCTAAAGAATACATAACAGGAAAAATTTCTGTTACATCGCAAGGATATGGATTTGTTTCGTTACCAGATGATGAAGCAAGTGATATATTTATTCCTGCAAAACACACCAATTCTGCTTTTGACGGGGATACTGTAAGAATCAGGCTTTTGGATGATTCTGGTTCAGGGCAGCGTTCCGGTAAAGGCCCTGTAGGTATAGTGTATGAAGTTGAAGAAAGAAACAGGCCTTATTTGATTGGTGAACTTCTACTCAAAAATGATGGTTTTTTTGTTCGGCCTCTAAGTAGGCGCTTGCCGGATGATATCAAAGTTATAGGTTCATGCAAAGATGCAAAGCGTGGAGACTGGGTAAAAGCTGATTTGGTGTATGGACGTAAAAACAGGAAACAAGCTGCATGTGAAATAATAAGCTCTCTCGGAGAAGTAGGTAATTTGGATAATGATATGCAGGCTGTTATGCTCGAATTCAATCTTCTTCCACCATATACAGAAGAAGAAGATAAAAAAGCCATGGAACTAGTCCCCGCAGATATTAAGAGAAAAGATTTGACTTCACTGTACTGCATAACGATAGATCCTCATGATGCCAAAGATTTTGATGACTCTATTTCTATTTCTCCGGGAGAAAAGAAGGGGGAGTTGATAGTAGGTATTCATATTGCGGATGTTGCTGCATGGATTCAACCGAATACTTACTTTGATCAGGAGGCAGCAGAGCGAGGGTTTACTGCATATATTCCTGGAAATACTCGCCCTATGCTGCCTAAACAGCTGACAAAAAACATGAGCCTTACCTATGACAAAATAAGTTTGGCACATACTGTGTTATTAACGGTTAACGCGGAAACTGGTGAAATAAAAGGATATCATAGATGTCATAGTGAAATAAAGATAGCAAAAAGATTAAACTTCAACGAAGTAGCGAATTATATCAAAAAAGGAGAAGCTCCGGAAAATGCGGATAGCAAACTCTTAGAAAATCTTGATACTCTGATAAAGACATACCGGACTATGCGTAAATACCGCAAAGAAAAAGAAAAGTTTATTAATATTAATACCACCGAAATTCGTGTTTTAAGAGACGATGATTCGGGGGAAATTTTGGGATTGGAAAAAAAGAAACAGGGCGAAGCTGATCAGCTTGTTGAAGAATATATGCTTGCCGCTAATTCTGCTGTGGCCAGGGAGCTAACTAATCAGAGAATTCCAGGAATTTATAGGATACACCCAGAGCCTGAAGGAGAAAAACTGGATGAATTTTCGGATTTTGTTAGTAATGTTTTTGGTATCAGTACAGGAGATTTGAACTCAGGGAGAGAGGCCTGCCAACACTTTTTAAACAAAATATCCGGTAAAAGCTATGAAGAAATAATTGTTTCGGCTTTTCTGCGCTCATTAAATAGAGCTTTGTACATGGAAAAACCGGATATTCATTATGGTTTGGGTAAAGGTCTTTATTCTCATTTTACCAGCCCAATAAGAAGGTATTCAGATTTAGCACTTCATCAGCAGCTATGGATGGTTGATTCATCCAAAAAAATAAGAGATATTGAAGCTATGGCCACGGTTGCTGTTGAATGTACTGAAAAAGAGAAAAATACAGATGAAGCGTATTATGCGGCCAATGATAGGCTAAAACTTCATTACCTGCAAAAGCTTATTAATGATAAAACAATTGAAACGTATGAAGGGGTTATACGTAAAGTAAGCTCGGCTGTTATTCTTGCAGATGTACCAGATATTGGTATAACGGCTGTTATTCAGGTAAAGTCTGTAAAAGGAAGCTTTAGGAAAGCAAAAGGAAGACTTATTGCTTCGAAAGGAAGCACTAAGTACAAACCTGGAGATATTGTTTATTTGCAGTTGGAAAGAATAGATTTCATTAAAGGTGACGCAATATTTAGAGCAATTCAATTTTAATTGTATACCGGAGGTATTTTTATTTTTGGTTTCTTTGTGGGATTTTTATCTTTAATTATTTTAAGTGTACAGGAATTTGCTTTTTAACTTCTTCATAATCAACATAATCATGATTTCAAACAGAAGTAAAGAGGCAAAAACAAGATTTATCTTGATAAATTTCCGAAAACCATTTCGCCCTTGGTATAAAAGAACTTACATTTGAACTTTTGATAGACATCCATAAAAAGAAAAAATAAAAACAAGTTTAAACGTGTTTTTCTACTGCGTTTTTTAGGGTTATAGTGTATACTTAATACTTGTATAAATATTAAAAGAATGGCGTATTTACGATGAAACAAGTTTTAGATAGAACGAATATAGATACAGGAGTAAAGCGGCAATTTAGATTTATGCCGACCTTAGATTTATATATATTAAAAGAATTCTTAGTTATATATTTTTGTTTGACTTTTGCATTTGCACTATTGTTCCTAGTAAGTGATTTAATAAACATGTTAGGTGAATTTTTGGGAATAGATGCTTCATGGGTGACTATTGCTTATTATTTTCTTTTGAAGCAGCCGGGAGATATCAAATTTGTACTTCCAATTTCACTTCTTCTTTCTACAATATACACTATGGCCAAATTCGGGATGAATAATGAAATTACTGCTATGAGAGCATCTGGTGTCTCTCTGCTTCGCTGTGGTGTTTCTATTTATGTAATAGGGCTGATTGTGACCGGTGTAAACTTCTGGTTTAATGAATCTTTAGTGCCTAACTGCACCAAAGAAGCTTCAATTGTACTGAGTGCAGCGAGTAGTCCAAACTATTTACAACAAATGACAAAAATGCTGGTATATAGAACTCCCAATGGGAACCGAACGTGGCTTATAAAGAGCTTTGTTTCTGAGAATGAGCAAGTAGGGGTACAAATGAAAAAATATGACAAAGGTACTCTTGAATTGGAGCTTTACGCAGAAAGATCGAAATATTCTTCTAAAGATGGCTGGGAATTTTTTGATGTAAAACTTGTTAGATATGAAAAAGTATTCTTAAAGGATGATTACAGCACCGGCACGCTAGGCGATAAGCAGGCTATTCTAGCACCTATTTCGCAAAAATTTGCGATATTTAACAAAAAAAATAAAGAGTTTTCAGATTTGGGTAATTTTTTTGAAACCCCTATAGATTTTCTTAATGCTCAGAGATCCCCAGACGAATGGACATCCTCTGATATTAACAGTCTCCTTGGCAGGGCAGAAGGATTATCTAGTGAAAAAAGAGGCTATTATACAACTATTTTATATACCCGATGGGCTTTTCCATGGTTATGTATATTGTCTGTTTTATTAGGAATACCTTTGGCTGCGAGTAATGAACGCCGCGGAGCGATGGTATCGATTGCATCTGCTGTTGGGGTTGTTATATTTTATCAGGTTGTGTCACAGATTTTTATGGTTCTTGGACAAAAAGCCTATCTTCCTCCGATTATCGCCGGTCTTGCTCCAACTATAGTGTTAGCAGCTTATGTTTGGTATAATATTAATAAGTTTAAATAATTGAAACTCTCCTGTTTAGAAAATCCTTAAAAAATAGACTAGACAAGTTTAACTTGTAATAAATGTTTTTTTTAACATGACCAAAGCTATAGTGCAAAATAGCTGAATCACCAAAATTACTGAAGGGACTTAATATGGCTAATGGAACAGTAACACAAAAAATTTTAGAATCACATATTACATCTGGTAAAATGTTGCTCGGAGAAAAAATTTCGTTAAAAATTGATCAGACATTGACTCAGGACGCAACCGGGACAATGGCATATCTTGAACTAGAGGCCATGAATGTTGATAGGGTAAAAACGGAAATATCCGTATCTTATGTAGATCATAATACTCTTCAGAACGGACCTGAGAATAGAAATGATCACCTTTACCTGCAGACAATTGCTGCAGCCAAAGGGATTAATTTTTCTCGCCCCGGCAATGGGATATGTCACCAGGTACATTTGGAGCGATTTGGTGTTCCTGGGAAAACACTTCTTGGTTCCGATTCACACACACCTACAAACGGCGGGATAGGAATGATTGCTATTGGGGCAGGCGGACTTGATGTTGCTTTAGCCATGGCTGGAAAATCTTTTCGAATGACATTTCCTAAGATTATTGGAATTAAATTAACCGGTAAACTTACTCCGTGGGTTACGGCCAAAGACATAATATTAAAAGTTCTACAAATTTTAAAAACAAAAGGTAACGTGGGATGTGTTGTGGAGTATTTTGGTCCCGGAGTAGAAACGCTTTCTGTGCCAGAACGAGCGACAATTACTAATATGGGGGCAGAACTTGGTGTAACTTTTTCAATTTTTCCTTCAGACAAAAAAACAAAATGTTTTCTTGAAGCTCAAAAACGCGGAGAGGTTTGGAAAGAATTTATTGCGGATGATAACGCTGTATATGATAAACTGATCGAAGTAGATTTGGGCACTCTTGAGCCCTTGGCTGCGTGTCCATCCAGTCCTGATAATATTAAAACCATCAAAGAACTTTGCGGTATGAAAGTAGATCAGGTTGTCATAGGTTCTTGTACAAACGGTTCATTGCTCGATTTAATGTTAGTGGCTGACATGCTAAAGGGAAGAAATATTTCTAAAAATGTAACACTGGCTATAGCTCCCGGTAGCAGGCAGGTAATAGAAACTCTGGCTAAAGACGGTAAACTTGCAGATATTATATCTGCAGGAGCAAGAATTCTTGAATGTACATGTGGTCCATGCATTGGACAGGGGCAAAGCCCATCTAATGACAGCGTTTCTCTGCGGACATTTAATAGAAATTTTGCAGGCAGAACCGGAACAAAAGGGGATCAGGCATATTTAGTCAGTCCGGCAGTTGCTGTAGCTACAGCACTGACAGGGCAAATAACTGACCCACGTGATTTAAATATTAAGTATCCTAATCTTAGTTTACCCTCAGAATTTTTAATCAATGACAATATGATAGTCCGACCTGTTCCAACAGATGAAGCTGTTAATGTAGAAGTAATAAGGAAGCCAACAATTGGGAATCCTCCCTTTAATCCGCCATTGCCAAAAGACATTGACGGAAGTGTATTGCTCAAAGTTGGAGATAAAATTACTACAGATCATATTATGCCGGCCGGAATATACTTAAAACTCAGAAGTAATATTCCAGCCTATTCCCAAGTAGTTTTTGAATGTTTTACAGAAGATGGAAAATCCTCATTTGCAGAAAGAGCCGAAAAAAATCGCGATAATGGTAGACATGGAATTATTGTTGCCGGGGAAAGCTATGGACAGGGTTCATCAAGAGAACACGCAGCTATATGTCCTATGTATCTTGGGATTAAAGTTGTTATAGCTGTTACTATCGAAAGAATCCATTCGGCAAACTTAATAAACTTTGGGATTATTCCATTCTCTTTTGCTACGTTGAAGGATTATGATTCGATTGAACAGGGAGATACTATTAGAATAGATAATATCCGCGAGCAGCTATTACCGGACAATCCAGTCTCCGCTTTTATTGTAAAAAGCGATGGAACAAAGAAACAGATACAATTAAAGCATGTCTTGAATAACGAAGAAATAAAAATGATTCTAGCCGGTGGAAGATTGAATGTTTGATAGAGAATGGTTTAAACCTCTTCTTTATGTTTTTGAATAGTCTACTTTTTCAGTGTTGGCTAGAATAGGATTTGATCTGGGAATATGGAATTCTTATCTTTTTAATTTTACCTGATGGAGTGATAGCATCAACAATAATTAGATTGTTTTTAACGGCAGTTATATGTTTTACTTTTATAGTGCTGTTATCTGTCAGATTAAAATTAAAAGGACCCTGTGGGGTGCCCTCTTCATTTATTGCTATTTTAGCAAATAGATTAGCTTTTTTTTCGTCGTCTGTTAATTCTTCTTTCATTTTACTCGTATTTGTGTCGATTGTATTTTTTTTGGAAGAAATAGTTGATCTATAAATAAAGAGAGGATATAACCAGGGAATAAATAAACCGCCTAAAAAATCAACTAATCGTTTTTTCCTATCTTTTTCAGCATGTTGAGCTGACCAGAAAGCACTGGCTAGCACTGTAATAATAATAATCACTCCTATTATGATTATAGTCAATAAAATAGATACTTAAATCGGTTGTGTATACCCAAACCAAGAAGATATATCTGTAAACAAGCTGCTAACTATTTCATTTAATTTTGCTTCTATTGTATTCATAAAGATTTCGTTGATTCAATGTATAGGAATAATTGAGGACTAAAGCTTATAAATAAAAATACCCTCAGTATAAAATTTTCAATCAAAGTATTCTATACCCAAAGCAAAATGATTTTCAATTATAGTTGCAAAAAACTAACATATACATTATAAAATAGATAAAAGGATATTTATCTATAATATAGAATAATTGTTTACGGCAAGGAGAAAAAATGAAAAGAAAGTTCTTTACAATATTTATAGTATGCATTGGGTTTTTGGGTATTATGGCCTCAGCATCTACAACAGAGAAACAGACGCAAACTCCTTCAACATGGTTTAGGGTTTCCTTTTGGCCTGATGTAATTGGATGGCCTGTAGACGAAGATATATATGGCCTTAGTCTTGGTCTTCCAGGATCGTATGGTGAAAGTAAAACTAAAGTTGTTGGAGCCGATTTATCAATAATTATAAGTGAGTCTCCAAATGTAGAAGGTCTTCAGATGTCGATTATTGCAATCGGGAAAGATTCTACAGGTCTTCAACTTGGTATAGCTAATGGTGCTGATAAGTTCGAAGGATTTCAAATCGGCATTTTTAACGCGGCAGTAAGTAAATCAGAATCTTACCAGATTGGTTTGGTTAATAAAAGCGTAAATTCCGATGGTTTTCAGATAGGTGCTCTTAATTTTATGGATGATGGAATATTTCCAGTATTCCCACTTTTTAATTATTCAAAATCCAAAAAATAGTAATCTAAACCTGTTCTAGGGAGCTTCTTTGATGCAGATATTCTTTATTCTTAATTTTAAGGAATGTCTGTATTTCAGATGAAGCACTACCTCTATAGGTGCCGCTAACTGGAAGAGTCTGCTCCGGAAAAGCAGAAGTACTTAATGCCACATGATAACCACTACATACCAGGCCAAGTGTAGGGTCAATTCCTATCCAGCCACCACCCGGAATATAAACTTCAGCCCACGCATGAAGCTCGGGTGCTGCATCGGGAGAATCAGGTTTTTCACAATAATATCCACTGACAAAACGGGAGGCCAGTTTCATGTATCTACATAATTCAATAAAAAGCTGGACAATATCTCTGCAGGAACCTACTTCTGTTTCAAATGTATGTACTGGATTTCGCGGTAATCCCATTTCACGATATTCATATTTAATATTTTTATTAAGAATTTCTGACGCTTTAGTGAGGAATGGAACAGTCTGAAAATCCACCAATTCTGCCAAATAATAAGAAAAATCATGCAGTTCCTTTGAATCTGTTGACCTATTCAGGTACTGAGATAGCTCCGGCTGTAGAACACAGGGATAGATAAATGGAATTGTAAAGCAGGAATTTGGGTAAACAAGAAAGGAGAAAGGATTTCTTTCTTGACTTTCTACTACTGATGTATGTTCTATAGATAAAGAGTCTATTTTTGGGTTGAAACATGCAAAACATGCTGTACTGCCGTCTGATTCAATATTGTATGAAATAGATGACGGCTTAGGTGATATTGTTAAATTAGACTCTAGTAATGATATATAATGGCCTGTTATTGGAGTAAGTCTAACTATATGAGGTTCTAAAAAAACAGGTTTAGAATATTTGTATTCAGTTTTATGATATATACTGGTTTTCATTGCAACGGTTCCTTATGGCGTGGTAAATGTTTTTTGCTTTAAATCTAATATGTTTCATATAGAAATATTATAAAATTTATCTATAAATATAGTTCTATCTGCTTTTTTGTTATTATATAAGATATTATCTTATACGATATATGTCTATATTATAATAACCTATTTATAAAATATAAGTTTTAAGGATGCTGTAATAATGATAAATGATAGCTCTAAACCTCAAAAAAAAACAATTGCTGTTGTTACAACAGGAGGAACTATTGCGCAGAAGATGGACTTGATTAGTGGCGGAGCTATTCCATCGCTATCTGGCGAAGAATTAATATCATCTATTCCTGAACTGAGAGAACTTGCAAATTTAGTAGTAGTACCAGTTGTTAATATTGACAGCAGAGATATGGATTTTCATATTTATACTAAACTGGCAAAAAAAATAAGTAAACTTAATAAAGACCCCAAAATTGATGGCTTGTTGATTCTGCATGGAACTGATACTATGGAGGAAACAGCCTTTTTCCTAAACCAGGTAATTTACACAAATAAACCCATGGTAATAACGGGGGCTATGAGAACTGCTTCTGAAAAAGATGCGGATGGACCTAGGAACTTTCTAAATGCGCTTCGGGTAATATTATCCTCCCATGCGAATAACGGTAATATTATGGTCGTTATGAACGGCAATATTATAAATGGGTTAGCTGTTTCTAAAGTAGATTCTTCAAACATTGAAGCCTTTACTGGCGGCAAGCATGGTGTTTTAGGCATTGTTGATGAGTTTCACGTTACATGGTACAATAAGCCTATAAATATAGGGACGTTCCAGTTTCCGCTAACTTATCCTAAAACCGATATAGTACTAGCTTATCCCGGAGCTGACGGTAGCTTAATAAAGGCGGCTGTAAGAAATGGGGCCAGAGGGATTGTGATAGTAGGTTATGGTGCGGGTAATGTTAGTAAAAGGCTTTTTAGAACAATTAGGTCTGTATTAAAAACAACAAATAAAGTAACTTTTCTCATGCAGTCAAGATCCCCTGAAGGAAATGTTTTACCTGTTTATGCCGGCGAAGGTGGTGCTGTAGATATTCAAAAACTTGGAGTGATTCTCGGGGGCCCCATAAATGCTACAAAATCGAGAATACTGCTTATGCTTTGCCTAAGCAATAATTATCCTCGTGAGGAGATACATCGTGTCTTTCAAAAGTCCGAAATATTTTAACAAGCTAAGCTTCCCGGTTGGTCAACTGCAGGCTTTTAAATAACCGGGAAGATTTATCTTGAAATTTTAATAGGTAATGACGATTCTTAAAACTCAAAAAATTTGAGACATGTATTTAAAATTAAATTTAAAGCAGAGTAATCAAAGCAATAACCCAAAAAAAAGAACTGTTTTTTGGGTTATATCTGTTCATATTCTGGTACTTGTTCTTATTTTCTTAATTTTTTGCATTAAAGGCTGTACAACAAATCCCCCTCCCAGTGCTATTAAGGTTGATATTGTCACTTCTGCTCCGCAACCAGTTGAATCTGTCTCATCACATACTGAAAAAACAGAAAAGAATCTAAAAAAAATACAGAAAAAACCGATTCCTAAAAAAACATGGAAAGCGCTTGATCCAAGCCAAATAAAAAAATCTACATCAACTGTAATAAAAAAAACTCCTCCCCCAAAGGTTATCCCTCTAAAAGCCTCGGATATCGCCGGTAATATTCGGGAAGAAATAAAAAAAATAAGGTTTAGCAATACATACAGCGCAAATAAATCTGTTTTGAACTATTATGATAAAGTTTCTCAATACTTGTATGGTAAATGGGAGCAACCTGCTAGAAGTATTAGCAACAATGGAACCCCTGTTGTTAAAGTCAGGGTTTCTGTAGATAGCAATGGAACCATTTTAAGTTCATCAATTGTTGGCGAAAGTGGAATTTCTTCTATGGATTCTTCTGTAGCTAAACTATTATCTACTCTTTCTACTCTCCCTCCGCCTCCGGAAGGACCAATGGAATTTGATGTTTATTTAGAACTGACGCATTGAGTATACAATCAAATATTTAGCCAGTATCGAATATTTAAATGCTTTCGATATAAATTGTTTTTGCAAAAACTATTCAACTGAGAAATTTAAGTTGAAAAACGTTAAATTTATGTTCTATTCAACATAATTAGGTCGTCTTTAAAAAGAATGTGTTTTAAAAGACTGAAATGATATAGATTATATGTTAAACTGGAAGGAAATATTATGGCTAGTGCTTCTGATTTGAGGAAAGGGCTAAAGCTTGATATAGATGGAGAACCGTGGCTTATTACCG
>CAZVCD010000038.1:0-13009 GCA_964625675.1 uncultured Victivallales bacterium
AAATATTGTTATAACTATCTGTATATTCGGAATTAAGCCAAGAAAATAAAAAGTTATTTACATTTGTTAACAGGTTATTAACAGCCCAGTATTGACCGCCCCGAGCAATATATAAACTTAAAGTTGCTATACTAAAAAGCAAACGATTTATTTAAAAAAAAATCATATTTTCTTTTTTTAGCCTCAAAAAAAGAAAACATTACTTTACAGGATAAAAAATGAACAAAAAAGAAAATATAGAATCCAATAAAATTCTTTTTATTTCTGATTACTGTTACACACCAAGAAAACGTATTGTTAATGCTACTATTTTATGCAAAAATGAAAAAATCACAGCCATCGGTAATGCTTCTGCATTCTCACCAGATCCTAAAATGGTTGTATATGACCTTAGAGGAACGTATGCAGTTCCCGGTTTTATTGATACCCACATACATGGGGCCGGCGGTTTTGACTCAAGTACGGTAGATGAAGGGACAGAAGATTTTCGGTTAATGTGCAAAACCCTAGCTAGCCATGGAGTTACTTCTTTCCTTCCAACAATAGTATCAAGGCCTCCTGACAGACTGCTGGCTTCAATTACTTCTCTCGGAAATCTTATAAGGAAAAATCACATTGGTGCAAAACCACTCGGCATTCGACTGGAAGGCCCCTACATAAGCAAAGTAAAACGTGGTTCACAAAATGAAAAATACATTAGGTCCATCGATATTGGCGAACTGAAAGAAATTATTGCAGCCGGAAAAGGGGAAATTAAAATAATGACATTTGCCCCGGAACTTGATAATTCCATCAAACTTATTGAAACTTTAAAAGAAAATAATATTATCCCTTCTATGGGACACACAATGGCTAATGAAGAAACCGTTCTAAAAGCCATCGAAGCAGGAGTTACACATTGTACACATGTATGCAACGGAATGCCGGTGCTGCATCACCGTTCGGTTGGAATAGCCGGCGTAGCTCTTACAGACGACAGAGTATCAGTTGAAATTATTCTTGACGGTTATCATATACACCCAAAAATGATTGATATTGTGTGTCGGACTAAACCCAGAGATAAAATTATCGGTGTCAGTGATGCAATACAGGGCGCCGGCTTAAAAGACGGTACATATCATTTGGGTAAAACTCAAATCAAAGTAACAAATGGCCGCGCAGTGACAAAGGACGGAACAATTGCCGGAACAACGCTTACCTTAGAAAGAGGTTGGGACCATCTGGTTAGCTATTCACAACTGGACATTAAGGATGCTGCAGGGTGCTTAACAATTAATCCAGCACGTTTATTGAACTTAGAAAAACACGGGGAATTGCGCCCGGGCAGAAATGCAGACATTGCTTTTTTCAATTCCAGTAATAATAAAGCTGTATTGACTGTTAGAAATGGAAAAATAGTTTATATTGACAGATCTCAAACTTTCAATATTCGTAAACAGGAAGGTATTAAATAAAGCTAAAAGAACAAGCTTTTCCCTGTTTATTATTTTAATTAGATGTTCCCCAAAAATATTTTTCCGGAAACATAGGGTGAAAAATGCTAACAAAAGACAATGACATTTCAGATAATTATCTTCTTTTAGACTCAGGCAATTTACAAAAACTTGAGCAGGTTGGAAAATATCGATTAATACGTCCAGCTTTAAATGCATTCTGGCCGCCTTCCCTCTCGAAAAAAGAGTGGAATGAAGCCATAGGGACATTTACACGCAACTCATCCGGCGGGGGAAAGTGGCAGTGGAAACAACGTCCCCCACTATCCTGGAAAATTAATTATGGAAACTATACTTTAATAGCCAAACCAACTGACTTCGGACACTTAGGTTTTTTTCCTGAACAAATAGATAATTGGGAATGGCTAACTAAAACAGTATCTAAAACCCCTCACCTACAAACACTAAATCTGTTTGCCTATTCAGGCGGCAGTACACTCGCGATGGCAAAAGGAGAAGCCAATGTCTGCCATGTTGATGCAGCCAAAGGTATGGTTGACTGGGCTAAAGATAATTTGTCAGTCAACCCACAAATCCCCACAAATATCCGTTGGATTGTGGACGACGTAAATAAATTCATCAACCGTGAATTGAAGAGAAATAAAACATATCCAGGCATAGTACTTGATCCTCCATCTTTCGGCAGAGGCCCAAGAGGGCAAATATGGAAAATAGAACAGGATTTAATACCTTTATTAAAAAATCTGAAAAATCTGATGGGTAGTAAACCCCGTTTTATGCTTTTAAGTATGCACAGTCATGGTTTTTCTCCAAACAGCCTTGAAAGAATATTATTTTCATTGTTTAATGACAAAGGAACTGTCAATCAGGGAGAAATGATTATTCGCGAACAATCCGGGAAAAAACTATCAGCAGGAATTTTTGCAACCTGGCATTGCTAAATAATAGAGCTCTAAAATTTAACGTTCAAAATCCACCTCAACAGGAATAATACAATGAGCTTAAGTAGACGTATAACTTTAATATTGCTCACCATCATTGCAATATATATTACATTGAACTATTTGATACAAAAGCATTATATCCTTCCGTCATATTCAAGGATAGAGCATGCCATCGCCCAAAAAGATTTAAACAGATGTATTGATGCCATTTTCAGCGAAATTAATCGCTTAAAAGCCCATACTCACGAGTGGGGAAAACGTGATGCAATCTATAATTTCATAAAAAAAAGAGACCAACAATTTATTACTTCAAATCTACAAACTGATACTTTTATTGACAGCAGACTTAATTTGATCCTTTTTTACGATACTTCTCGAAAACTAATTTGGGGCAAATATGTTGAGAACAATAAAAGCTCCACTAAAAAACTGGAATATTTTGATAAACTTCTTGAAGTATATCTCCCGGAAAAGTTAAATTTCGCAAATGCATCTACAGATACTCATCCATCAGGAATCATTATAAGTAAATTTGGTCCGGTCTTACTGGCGACAAATCCGATATTGAAAAGTACAGGTAAAGGCCCGTGCCGTGGAACGTTAATAATGGGCAGATTATTAAATAATAATTACATTGACCATCTTCGAAAACGCACACATGTTGACTTCAAAGTCACCCCTATTTCAGATATTAAAAACACATCTAAACTGAAAAATATAATTAATAAAATAACCCCCGAGCAACCACTTTATTTCAATATTTCAAAAAATAATTATTTGCATATATATACACTATTCAATGATATTCACGGCACCCCTTCGTTATTGATTCAAGCCGAAACTGAGAGAGAAGTATATGTTCAGGGACAAAAGACTCTAACCTACTCCCTACATGCAATACTAATTATAGGAGTCATTTTATTAGCTATAATGATAGTAATAATCCAAACTACTGTCATTCGACCAATATCAAACTTGACTAACCATGCAATAATGGTCAAAAAATCTCATAACCTAACATCTCGGATATATGAGAAACGAAAAGATGAAATAGGTATTCTTTCAAGAGAACTTGACAATATGCTAATAGAAATAAATGAAATAAATAATAATCTTGAAAATCGAATTATTGAGCGAACAAATGAAATAATGGAAACAAGGAAGAATTCTATTTTTAGATTGGCAAGTGCAGCAGAAGAACGGGATACAGATACTGGTTTGCACCTAAAGCGCATACAGGCTATTACCACACTTCTAGCTGAAAAAAGTGGAATTGAAGAAAACAAAGCGAAAATGATTGGACTTGCCAGCATTCTACATGACATTGGGAAAATAGGAATACAGGATGACGTTCTTTTCAAAAAAGACAAATTTACTGAAAAAGAATACGAAATAATGAAAAAACATACTTTTATCGGTGGCAAGATACTTGGAGGCAACGATACTGAATTGATAGAAACGGCCTGCCAAATTGCTTTATATCACCATGAACGTTGGAGTGGTGGTGGATATCCATCAGGGCTTTCAGGTGAAAAAATACCTCTGCCTGCTCGAATTACCGCAATAGCTGATGTTTTTGATGCCCTTGCATCCAAGAGGGTATATAAACATGCATGGAGCATGACAGAAATAAAAATATTTTTTGAAAAAAATCAAGGCAAACAGCTTGACCCGACACTAACCAATATATTTTTAGAAAATTTCAGCGAATTTGTAAAACTAAGAAGTAAGTTCCAGGAAAAACACGATAACTGTTAATTGTTAAATTAATAATAAGATATTTGTCCAAAGACAAGACATCAACTTAATAGCTAAACAGGCCAATATCCATGCTTGAAATAACAAGTCACCAAAACCCAAGAATAAAGAATATTATTAAACTTAAAAACAGGCGTACACGGGAAAAAGCACAAAAAACACTGCTCGAAGGTTATCGACTAATCAGCAGAGCACTGGATGCCGATTTTTCCGTAGAAGAGTGTTATTTTACTCCATCCATGTTTCTAGGAAAAAATGAAGATTCTTTATTAAAATCATTACATAATAAAGGTACAAAACTAATTCAAGTTCCGGAAAGTATATTACAAAAAATGTCATACCGGGATAGACCTGAAGGTCTGATAGCATTGTGTCCAATAAAAAAACACATGCTAGAAAATATGCCTATCGTTAAAGATGGCCTATACCTTGTAGTGGAAGCCATAGAAAAACCGGGAAATTTAGGTTCAATCTTACGTTCAGCCGATGCTTCCGGCGTAAATGGATTAATTATTTGCGACAAATGTACTGATTTATATAATCCAAATGTACTGAGGGCCAGTACTGGTGCTATCTTCTACGTGCCTATAGCTGAATGCACCTCACAGGAAGCTATTACCTGGCTGCATTCCAATAACATTAAAACTCTGGCTGCTACTCCGCATGCCGAAGAATCTTATGACAATATAGATATGACAAAATCAATTGCAATAGTTACAGGAACAGAACAATACGGTTTAACTCCACTTTGGATGGAAAATTCAAATATACAAACCCGGATTCCAATGTGCGGCCAAATTGATTCACTTAATGCGGCTATAGCCACAAGCATTCTTCTTTTTGAAGCATCAAGACAAAGAAGAACAAAAAAACATTAAAACAATAGGCATCCCTATATTTTTAGAGACTATATACAAACAGAAGCTAATTTTAATAGGTATTGAATTTATTAAAAACATCCACTATAATGGAATTATATTATGGTAGTCAACACTATACGTTAATAACGACTAGCTAATATTATGTGTTATAAGAATATAATTATATTTTCCTAAAACCAACGTCCTTCAAATGAAAGGTATATCATGAAAAAGTTTTTGCTTTTGTCTTGTTGGATCTTAATGTGCTCTCTAAATGCCGCTCCCGTCCAAGATACTACGACGGTAACCTTTGTAAATTCTGCGTCCTATAAAGTTCTGATCTCATGGAACGTGGCTGAGAATGCCTTCAATCGTGCAAAAATCAAAGTGGACGACGTTAAGAAAAATAATTCAGGAGAAATGAAGCCTTTTTGGTTAAATCCTAATGACGAGTTTACTTTTAGCGTATCTAACACTGCGCCGATTGCTTTGGGAAAAGATAGATTCACACTTGAAGTAACACCGCCTGACGGTAACACGTGCGGTATCCAAATGGAATTGCAAGGGGGTTATTTAGGTATCAAAAAATGGAACTCTCGATGGTCTGACGTAGTTACCCCTTCGACAAGATATCACCAAGGGATGCACTCATTGGAACAAAGTTGTTACAGCATGGACATGCCTACGGCAGCAGCCAAGACTTTACTGGAACTGCTCGGGGGATCAAAAAGTAATTCTGTTTTATTGATGTATCTCTCTTCTCGACTTATTTCACTAAACAATGGGGAAAGCTTCGGGGGCCTAATATGGTGCGAGGATAACTGGATAATTCATTATGGTGGGGTTGATGTTAAGAAAATGTATGTAGAATTGAAAGTGAATGCAAATCCCTCATTTTATTTTTGGACAGGAAAAGACCGTGATATTCGTTTCTATGCGACAGACAAAAGCGGCAGTGAGCTAGCGAGCACTCCTTTTTTTAAAGCGAAACCACATGAGAATGTAATTGATACTCTATGGCTTCCTTATGAAGCATATGAGGTATATAATTTGTGGGTGCAACCAACGTCTGTCACTGGTGTAAAAAAGAATCCTACACTTTTATCAAGGTTCACTTTTGGTACTCCTTCTGAGTCGGGCAATTTACATTTTACCTGGAGTTGGAAAAACACAGAAGGTCCGAAGGCTGCTGACGGGGCTGCTTCATTGTCGAAGGCCAAGATGCGAATTGGCGGTAAAAAAGTCTGGTATCAGCGGAGCATAGACGTACCAAAAGATGGCGATTATTTTCGTAAGGAAGTGGATTTCAGTTTCAACGTAAAAATGTAAAAAAGAGAGAATCGAATCAAAAATTCAAATAGAAAGAGTAGAAAAATGTGTCTAAGGACATTATACACTAAGAACAAACTCAATCCCAACTGACTAATGTTTTAAGATTACAAAAGGTTCTTTCTTGTTTTCTTTTCATACATAACCTTGTTTGAATATTATTTTACGCATACTTATGCTCCCTATCTGTTGATGATGCGGCATAAGTATGGTATTACATCCTCAACCATATCTAGATAAAAACTAAGTAAAAAAAGACATTAGGATTAATTGATAAAATTTGCTTTCTGATATATTTTCTAATAAGAATAAAATAATAAAACAAGTTTAACTTGTATATTGACATGATATTTTCACCAAATATATGTATAGTTACTTACTCGACACTGAAAAATTCCTTTAATATTCAAGTCCAGAAAGTTTAGCAATATGAAAATACTAAAAACATTCTCGCTCTTTTTATTCGTCTCTTCTCTATTAATGATTAGCTCTTGTAACTCGTCTTTAAACCAGTCAGATAAACTTAAATATGAACCGGCCCCTCCAATTAAATTAGGTGGTATAACTCAACCTGACTCTCTTTATATAAAAGACATAATAGACAAAAGAAGCAAAGAAGAAAAAATCACATTTGAACCGGATGCTGACCCACTAATACTTATACCTTTATGGTTTTATTCACACTCATATCTCAATCCAGTAATAAGGTTTAGCTACTTCCAACCCAGCCTTATAGATGTTTTAAATAAACTATTTGTTGTTGATATTAACGCAGCAGGCATTTTTAAGCAGGTTTTGAATTCACCAAAAGGCATCGCCCAAGCAAAATTTGAAGAAAAATTACTCTCTATTAACCCTAACACATATAAATTAGATATTATTTTAAATAAAGCTGTCTGGTCACGAAATCTGACTGCCTACGGGCTATCATATCCAGGCACATTACTCTGGGCTCTTGGTTTACCCACATCATACGGTAATATTTCTTTTTCGATAGAAGTAATTCTGTATGCACCTGGCAATAAGATTATAGGGAAAAAACAGATAAGTGAACAAATACCATGCACTGAATGGGTATACGATCAAGTTAATTATCGACCACCAATTTCAGAATTTAAATTAGCTGAAATTTTTCCAAAAGTTACAGAGAAACTACGCGAATTTATTTTCCAAGCAGTAAAAAAGAATCAAATAGAAAAGAAATATGGTAATTTGAACAACAATACTGCAATGGAAAAAGCTGAAAACCCTAAGCTATAGCCAGATTGTTGAAAAAATTAGATATTAATTTTTAATATTCTATGAGCGTTCCAGCTCTTCAAATAGTGCATCCGCAAACATAGAAGGATTAAACAGCTGTAAATCTTCAGCTTGTTCTCCTAGTCCCACGAAGAAAACAGGTAGGTTAAATTCATCTTTTATTGCAACAACCATACCGCCTTTACCCGTTCCATCCAGCTTAGTACATACTACCCCATTAATATTGCCAAATTTTGAAAATTCGCGCGCTTGGGCCAAAGCATTTGCCCCAATACTACCATCTACGACAAGCCATACTTCCTGAGGAGCTTTCGGATATACTTTCGCAATGCTTCTGTTCATTTTTGCAAGTTCGTCCATCAAACCTTTTTTCGTATGTTGCCGTCCGGCTGTATCTATTATTAAATAATCATATTTTCTTGATATAGCAGCCTGTACAGCATCAAATGCTACAGAAGAAGGATCTGCACCATGCTGTGCTGATACCACATGTGAATCGGTTTTCTTTCCCCATAAGTTCAGCTGTTCAATAGCAGCGGCTCGAAAAGTATCACAGGCAGCAAGCATAACTTTTCTGCCTTCTTTTTTTAGTAAATACGCAAGTTTTCCGGCAGTTGTAGTTTTTCCACACCCGTTTACCCCGATAAGCATTATTACGGTCAAACCTTCTGCTTGTATATCCAGGGTTTTCGAATTTTTATTTAAAATTGAAAAAATCTCTTCCTTAGCTACAGTTATTATTTCTTCACCCGTTTTAATGCTACCTCTATCATATCGTTCACGAATATTATCAATTATTCGCATTGATGTAGGCACACCAAAATCCGAACCAATAAGAGCAGCCTCTAAGGCATCATAAGTTTCTTCATTCCACTCTTTTGTGCCGACAAAGCACCCTTCAAGTTTTCTGGAAAAGGACACAGCTGTTTTCCGTAACCCTTTGTGAAATACTTTAAAAACCGACTTCATTACTTAGATTCAGCCTCTCTTGACGGCCTGCTCAAAGAATTCATTATCGCATTCAAAACACCGTTTATAAACGATGAAGCATTGTCACCACCATATATTTTACCTATTTCCAGAGCTTCATTAATACTGACTACCGGTGGCACATTTAGACAAAATAGCATTTCGTATACCGCAACTCTCATGACATTGCGGTCTACCGTATCCATTCTATCAATGGTCCATTTTGATGAGTATTCAGAAATAACTTTATCTATTTCAGTCATGTTTTCCAGTATACCGTTAATTATGCTCCGCGATGTCCTATCAGCTTTTCGAAACATTTTCGGATCAGAAGGAGCTTCAAATAATTCAGAATCTCCCAGCTGCGCCAAAAAAGCATCAATAGCCTCTTCTTTATCTACTATCGAAGTCAGATCATTTTGAAATAAAAATTGCATTGCCCATTCTCGAGCAAATCTTCTAAAATGTTTTACAGTCATTCCGCTCCTTTAAAGGATTTAAGCAAATTAGCCATTTCAATTGCGCATAATGCTGCATCTCCGCCCTTATTGCCCGCCTTAGTTCCACTACGTTCAATTGCCTGTTCTATATTATCGGCAGTAATTATACCATAAGCAGTAGGAACACCTGTACTCTGTGCAACCTGAGCTAAAGCTTTTGAAACTTCTGCATTAATGTAAGAAGCATGTGGTGTCGCCCCCTGAATTACCACCCCCAAGGCGATTATTGCATCATATTTTACAGATTCAGCCATTTTTTTTGCGACAAGAGGTAATTCGAAAGAACCTGGCACCCAGGCTACATTTACATTCTCACCTTCACCGCCATGACGAATAATAACATCTATCGCCCCGTCAAGCAGCTTGCTTACAAAAAAATCATTAAACCTTGCGCAAACAATACCAAACTTTAATCCTTTGGCATCGAGTTTGCCTTCAAACACTTTTTTCACTGTTTTTTTCATAATTTTATCCATATATTTTGTATTAATAAGATATATCAAAAACTAAATTATCTTCGGGAAAATATAGAAATAGTTAAGGGTTTAGAAATCACGCAAAGAAACCAAAAATAAAGATACCTCCGGTATAATTATTTTTTCGGGGGGAAATCAAATTCATAAGCAAAAAGTTCAGCTATTTCCCTACAGGCTTTTTCGTCATCCAGCCCGCTTGCTGTTATTTTAACCTCTTCCCCCTTTTCAAGGCCTAAACTCATTAAGCCCAAAATACTTGTCAGGTCAGCTTCCCCTTTTGAACATTCCACACTAAAAGAACATTTAGGATATTCAAGAGCCTTCTGCATAACAAGACTCGCCGGCCTACAATGAATACCGGCGTCATTTCTAACTTTTACTTTTTTTTCAACCATAACTACAACAATATTTACATTTTAATAAATCAAAGATGAATAATATATACGCTTACTGTTAATTACCAACTATTTTACTGTTTTCTTGCTGTATCAAACAACAAACAGTATGCTATATTGTCTGCAAATTGGCGACTTTCGGTCAGCCCCATATGCGCAGCCATTAAAGGCATAAGAGTATGCCAGCTAATTGGAGTGCTAAATTTAGGCTGCCATTTCTGCCCGGCACGCATATCTAAAAGCGCACTTGATGAACAAACAATACCATCACCTGAGTCATAACCGTTGAACTTAACTTTTCCTGTTTTCTTATCAACAACCGCAGTACGCCTCGTTTCAACAGCGTCTCCGAAAAACAGATAAAATTCTAGATTAGCAGGCGGAGCCTTATCTATTTTAAGCGCATCAGTAAACTGCTTAGCTCTTTTTAAACATTTAGTTAAATGATCTATAGCAGTCTTGCTTCTTTCTTTTGCTGACTTTATATTTGGTAAAATAATTTTAAGATTTTCATCCTGATCAGGGTTAGCAAGACCCCATTTATATTTAATCCAGACTGCTGGATCAAAAATATCTACAGACGGGCCATCTACATTACCTTCATAAAGCACCGATCTTGTGCTTAAAAGAGGCAGCATCTGATAATATGTAGCCCATGTTCCCGTAACTGCCGGCGGATAAGGATCTACATTAGGTATTGGACTATAGCCATTTATCAGTTCATAAAGTGTATCAAGATAGCCGGCATTCGGCGTTCCAATTATAACAACTTTGTCTGCATATTTGCTCCCTTTCCAGTCAAGTTTTGGCATGGAACCGTCTTCAGGCAGGTTTTGATCTCCATATCTCAGATAATATCGTGACAACAGCCCTCCCATAGAGTGAGCAACAAAGTCAAATTGGACATCATAGTCTTTTACGCCATAAAGTTTTTTATACTCTTTCTGTAAATAAGCCCTTTTTTCAAGCACAAATTTATGTAAAATAGCAGCATTTTCAGGTAAGTCTTTTCGCCAATCATAATGAAAAACGAATTGTGAATAAAAGTTTTTACCTTTAGGCAGTGGTTTGCCTTCCAAAACATAACCATCCCTTTTTAAAATATTAAGTACTACATCATAAGCATTAAGTTTAAAGCCAAGGCCTACCACATCAACATCAACTTTAGCCAGAATTGAGGTAGAAATCACATCATCTTTAATCTCATAAAGCGGTTTACCGTATACCATAGGATAACTTAGTCCTTGCAGTTCAGCATCAGAATATCCTGAAAAAGAGCTATAGGCACTAAAATCACCCCAAATATTTTTTCCAGTTTTGATATCATTTAGTTTTGATCCTAGAAATCCATGAACAAAAATGACTGGATTACGATCTATCCCCTCATATTCCATGGATTTTTTCATTATTTCACTGTATATGGGTTTATCATAAACTTTGGCTGAGTTGTAATTACCTGTGGACGAATCGATAGATGAACACCCGGAAATTAGTACAAAAAAACCTGACAGTAGGGTCAAACAGCTAAACTGTTTTCTCAAAAACGCACTTCTTTCAAAAATCTTTATTTTTACCATTTTTTACTCCTATAATTGTTAATATTATATAGAAATTTTCATTTTATATATTACTATGATTCACGAAAGTTTTTATCTGTAAACATGGGTAAGTCAGTTAATATTTTGCAATGCAAACAACAAGGAACTGTCTGCATATAACTATATTGAAAATATATAACAAAAGCAACAATAGTAGAAAACTTCTTTCTGAATTTATCGTATTATATTGTTGTTTGTCACATAATTATATATATTATTATCGACAAAAACTTAAAACTTAAAACCAAATGTTACTAATTTTAAGTAGAGACACAAGATTTTACGCCTCTTTTATGAATAAATTGACAAGATAAATATGGAAGAAATAAATGAATACGTTATTTGATAAAACAGTTATAAATAGAATAAAACTGTCCAATCGCGTTGTAAGGTCGGCTACATGGATGGGATTGGCTGATGAAGACGGACAAGTTACTCAAAAACTAATCAAAACTATGACAGATCTAGCAAATGGAGGTGTGGGACTGATAATTAGCGGACATATGAATATTACATCAGAAGGAAAAGCATCTCTACTGCAGACCGGAATATATGAAGACAAGCATATTCCCGGTTTAAAAGAAATGACAAATGCTGTTCACGAACATAACGGAAAAATTATTGCTCAGCTTGCCCATGGTGGTACCTTTGCCAAAGACGAATTAATTAATGAAACACCATTAGCCGTATCTATTTTTGATGGATTGTCAGAATTCCCCAGAAAAGAGCTTAATACTTTTGAAATTAGTAGATTAATTGAAGCTTTTGCAAATGCATCTGAACGAGCAAAATCCGCAGGTTTTGACGGAATACAATTACACTCTGCTCATGGCTACCTACTGAGTCAGTTTCTCTCGCCGTATTACAACAGACGAACCGATAAATACGGAGGTAACATTCAAAACCGCACTAGGATAATTACAGAAATACAAAGTGCAATACGAAAAAAAGTAGGTAATGATTATCCAATTCTTATAAAAATGAACTGTCATGATTTTTCAGAAGAAGGCCTAACACTAAAAGATTCAATACAGGCTGCCAAAACACTTTCAAAGGTCGGGTTTGATGCAATTGAATTAAGTGGAGGCCTACTTTCAAGCAGTAAGTTTTCTCCATGCAGAACTAAAATAAATGCTACAGAAAAAGAAGCTTATTTCAAAGAAGAAGCTCTTTTGTTTAAAAAAGAAATTAATATTCCTCTGATTTTAGTTGGGGGTATTAGATCATTTGAAACAGCAGAGAAACTTATTAATGACAACACTGCAGATTACATCTCAATGTGCAGACCTTTTATCAGAGAGCCTAACATTATTAACAATTGGAAGAACGGCAATTTAGCTAAATCTGAATGTTCTTCAGAAAATTTATGTTTCAGACCGGGGCATAGCGGCAAAGGCGTATATTGCATGCTAAAAAATAAACAAAAAAATAAACAAAAAAATACTAAAAATATATAGAAATTTTAA
>CAZVCD010000038.1:13109-18008 GCA_964625675.1 uncultured Victivallales bacterium
AAAAAATAAACAAAAAAATAAACAAAAAAATACTAAAAATATATAGAAATTTTAAGTAATGCATATACAGTTCTCGTTTATACTTAAGGTATTTCTATTTTGGATTAATTTCAGCCGACGCTCTATGATCTATGACGGATAAAATGGCGGATAAATGCGAGATTTTTAATCTCAATTTTTTTGTTATTTATCAAAAAAACACTTTAAGTGTATTAATAAGTTAACTGGAAAAGAAATTGAAACGGATATTTCATCTGCGTTAGAAATCACTTTCTAAGTTATAGATTTATGAACAATAAACATAAAGATTAAAACAAGGCTCCCTTGATGTCAAAAGAATATGTAGAAAAAGTATATGAAGCGCTTAACAAAATGCCTGAAACAGCATTTAAAGAATTTAAAACTTCAGAATTCATAATAGATCAGCTAAAAAAACTTAATTATAAAGTTAAAACGATACCTCCAACCGGCGTAATTGCTTCTTTAGATAGTGGCAATCCCGGCACTGTTTTTGGTGTAAGAGCTGATATTGATGCGCTTCCTTTTGTCATAGATGGGAAAGAAGTAAACATTCATGCCTGTGCACATGATGCTCATGCAGCCATGGTTTTGGCCCTGGCAAAAGAAATAGCTGAAACCGGCATAAACAAAGGCAAATTGGTACTATTATTTCAACCTGCAGAAGAAGAACTTGGTGGTGCAGAATCACTAATTGACAGTGGAAAATTAAATAAAATTGAAGAGCTAGTTGGTATTCATTTACGTCCCATTCAGGAAGCAGTGCTTGGAGATGCTACCCCAGCCTTAATGCATGGAGGTGGTTGCGCGCTACACGCTAAGATAAAAGGAGTTGCTGCACACGGAGCAAGACCACATTTGGGTATCAACTCACTTGACGCCGCTGTTACTGCCGTAAACTTAGTAAATGCAATCAGAGTAGATCCAGGTATACCTCACTCAATCAAAATAACCAAAATACAATCTGAAGGTTCTGCCCAAAATACTATTCCAGAAGTCACAAACATGGCTTTTGATATCAGAGCACAGAAAAACAGTGTATTTGACGAATTACTCAACAAAGCAAAAATAGCTGTTACTGAAGCAGCAAAAGCTATTGGCGCAACCGTTGAGTTTAGCATGGAAGGAACTCCGGCTGCCGATTACAATAATGAGCTGGTAGAAGCCACAGCAGATGCAATAGAAACTGTCCTTGGAAAATCACTGCCCCCTCTTGTAACACCCGGCTGTGAAGATTTTCATTTTTACAGTAAAAGACTCGGCATAAAAACTGCTTACATTGGTCTAGGTGCAAATCTAAAACCCGGCCTACATCATCCTGATATGTCTTTTGATTTGAAAGCCTTAACTCAGGGCAAAGACATTTTAAAGGCAGTAGTTCTTAAAAAACTGGGCTAAAACACTTTGCCATATGTCGCCCCCTCTGCGGGGGCTTAAAATGAGCTCAAATTCATATCCACGGACTTGCGCCCGAGAAACCATGTCATGTACAAGTTAAGTCCCCGCAGGGTGGCGACACTTTTCAGACATCCCCTAAGTTAGTAGCCAGCAAACAACTAACGCAACTAAGGGACTTTAGAAAAATCCTTTCGTGTCACAATATTTTTTAAATGATTGTTTTTAAATGATTGTTTTATTATATATTTTGCCCTAAAATTATATACAGTTACGAACTAGATTTTTCAACTTTCAGGATGCCAGCTTAATGAATAATACAGCCGAGAAAAAAAAATGTGAAATAAGACTGAAAAACATTAAAAAAACTTATGTTATGGGAGAGATAAAAGTACCTGTACTCCACGGCATTGACCTTGATATATATAAGGGTGAGATAACAGTTATACTAGGAGCCTCAGGCTCTGGCAAAACAACTCTGATGAATATAATTGGCGGTATCGAAAATCCAACCGAAGGTGAGGTTTGGTTCAACGAAAAAGATTTAGCTAAGTCTAATGATAAACAACTGACTCTATACCGAAGAAATAGCATTGGTTTTGTTTTTCAGTTTTATAACTTGATCCCAACTCTATCCTCAAAAGAAAATGTCGAAGTCTCAACTCAAATATCATCAGACCCTATGAATCCAATTGAAGCATTAAAGCTGGTTGATATGGAAAAACAGGTAGACCACTTCCCTTCTCAAATGTCCGGTGGACAGCAACAGAGAATTTCAATAGCAAGGGCTTTGGCAAAAAAACCGGCGCTCATGCTTTGTGATGAACCAACAGGTGCACTTGATTTTAAAACCGGTCAACTTGTACTTAAAACTTTAGTCGATCTCAATCAAAAACTTGGCACTACTATAGTCATAATAACCCACAACGCCAGTTTAACTAATTTAGCCCACCGTATTGTGCACCTTGGAAGCGGCATTATAGAAAAATCTGTCTACAATGAAAAAAGACTTAAAGCCGAGGAAATTTCCTGGTGAGTTCTGTTTTAAATAAAAAACTTAGAAGAGACATCCTGAAATCGAAAGGCATGCTTTTTGCTGTAGTCGCAATTATAGCAGTAGGAGTCAGTTTCCTTGTAGGGATGTTTGGAACTTTCAATAACTTGACCAACGCTAAAAATAGTTACTACTCTAAATGCAATATCGCTGATTTTTGGGTAGAATTAAAAAAAGCCCCAAATTCCACCATTGAAAATATTGCTGCTATTGAAGGTGTTTCTAGTGTACGTAAAAGAATTCTATTCCCTGTTGTCGTAGATCTCGAAGGAGTTGAAACCCCATTAAGCGGCACTGTAATCTCGATGCCATCAACAAGAACTAAAGTAATAAACGACATTGTAATGTTGAAAGGGTCTTATTTCACAGAAGACAAAAAGAACGAGGTAATAGTTTCTAAAGAATTCGCGCTAAAAAGAAATATAAATCCTGGTAGTTTTATAAACCTTATAATGAACGGGCAGAGAAAGAAGCTCTTTGTTGTAGGAGTCGGAATATCAAGTGAATATGTTTATATGGTACCGCCTGGCAGTATAGTACCCAACCCTGCCGAATATGGCGTATTCTGGATAAAACATAACTACGCAGAAGATACCTTTGGCTTTAATGGGGCATACAATAATCTAGTAGGGTTACTATCACCTAAAGCTCAAAAACATCCAAAATTCACCTTAGAAGAAATAACAAACAAACTTAAACCTTATGGGGTTTTTACAAGCTATATTCTAAAAGATCAGCCGTCAAACATGGAATTGAATGCAGAATTAGGCGGATTAAGGATATTTGCTATTCTTCTTCCTGTTCTGTTCCTTGGAGTCGCCGCTTTAATACTAAATGTAGTAATGCTTAGGACAACAGAACAGCAGCGGGTTATCATCGGAACGTTAAAAGCACTTGGTGTGTCTAACAAAGATATATTGTGGTTTTTTACAAAATATAGTTTGATTGTCGGGGTTACGGGTGGAGTTCTAGGTTGTTTATTAGGTTACTCTCTTGCAGCCGGTATGACCCAAATGTATCAGCAGTTTTTTACTTTTCCTGAACTAAACAATCTTTTTTACCCTTCAATAATGCTCATTGCACTTTTTATTTCTCTAATATTTGCTATTCTCGGTTCAGTCAGAGGAGTTAAAGGCATGGTTAAACTTAATCCAGCCGAAGCCATGCATCCTCCTCCACCCCAATCCGGTGGTAAAATTTTATTTGAAAGATGGACCTGGTTCTGGTCTAAGCTCGATTTTCGCTGGCAGATTGTTTTCAGAAGTATATTTAGAAATAAAGGGCGCACTATAATCGGTTTACTATGCGCAGCCATGGGAGCAGCGCTTGTATTTATGGCTTTAGCAATGTCAAATTCTATTGGTTATATGGTTTCTTTTCAGTTTAATAATGTTATTCATAGTGATTATACACTAAACATTAGGGATGAAGTGGATTACGGTGCTCTTTATGAAGCAAAACGTCTTCCGGGCATCACACATGCCGAACCCGAACTTATGGTTCCATGCAATTTTCAAAATGGCCCGTATCATAAAAAAGGTATCATATCAGGTTTGATAGAGAACCCCAAACTTACCACTCCCTGCAACATTAAAGGGCAGCAGATTAAAATACCTACAACCGGTCTGCTAATGAATGAACGTCTAGCAAAAATCCTCCATCTTAAAATAGGTGATATGGTGGAGTTTACCCCTATCAAGGGTTTAAAACAAACACATAACGTTCCTATAGCAAATATTATCAACAGTACTTTTGGCTTATCTGTATATGCTAACTTTAAATATTTAAACCACCTAATATCAGAAGAATCTGCTATATCCCTAGTTCAGCTTAAAGGTAGACAGACTAAGCAGCAAAAAAGGGCCCTCCTAGCTCAGGTAAAAAAATACCCAAAACTGGCATCATTGTCTGATATTAAAAACGATGAAAAACTTATGCAGACCACCTTTGAACAAAACATGAATACGATGGTCTACACAATGATTATTTTTGCGGCTGTAATCTTTCTCGGATCGATTTTGAATTCTTCTCTTATTTCAATATCTGAGCGGCAGATGGAAATAGCAACGTTCAGAGTTTTAGGCTACAGTCCAGTTGAAATAGGGAAAATTTTTCTAAGAGAAACAATGATAGTCAATCTAATAGGTTCAGTCATAGGAATACCTTTCGGCTATTTATTAAATTACTGGACATCTTTGATGTATCAAAACAATATGTTTTCAATGCCTTGCTATGTAGAATTCTCTTCATACGTATGGACAATGATATTAACTTTGATTTTCATTTTAGTAGCTTATATCATTACACAGAGAACTATTACAAAAATGGTCTGGCTAGATTCATTGAATGTTAAGACATAAGGTGTAAGAGGTAAGAGGTAAGAGGTAAGAGGTAAGAGGTAAGAGGTAAGAGGTAAGAGGTAAGAGGTAAGA
>CAZVCD010000039.1:0-14759 GCA_964625675.1 uncultured Victivallales bacterium
TCTTTTGATAATAAATATGATTTTCTTAACAATATACTATATTCTAGGGTATTATTAATTCAATGTCATCATGTTTAACAAAGAGTTTTTAGGGGGAAGTTCGTTGTCCAAACAAATCCTAACTAAAAACTGGCATCACTTTTTAAGTTTTAAATCAGGAAAAATAACTCTTACCGGAATTACTATAAAAAAATGATCCTCTATGTAGAGCTTTTGCCAGAGTATTGGCAAAACATTAAGCAGTAAAAACAATAAACGGATAATTCAAAGTTCATAAAAATAAGTATGATGAATTATCCCACAAGTTATTTCGTCTTTGGGAGTTTTTATTTCATTTTTTTGGCATTATACTAATATTTAAAATCCTAAAATATACATTTAAATAGTATTTGTATTTAAAACGGGTTCGTAGTATATATTATATATCTACTTTTTAACTTATTAAGGATATTTATGTTAAAGCTAAGTTTTGATTACTACCATAAAAACTTAAATCTTTTTATACTTATAGGCACTATTGGAGGAGTTATTTATGGAATAATATTTGGAGAAAAATGTCAAAACCTGGGAGGCATCGCAAACGCTTATATTCGCTTGCTGCAAATGCCCATTTTTCCCTATATTTTTCTTGCCTTATCTCACGGAATAGGATCAATACGTAATTCATCTAAAAAACTGTTTTTTAGAGCAATTTTTATCAATCTTCTAGCTTGGATAATTGGTTTTATTATCTTATTTGTATTTCCTTTTACTTTACCTAGTTTTCACACAGGCAGTTTCTATAGTTCAAGTCTTCTAGAAAGCGGAATAAAAATAAACTATTTAGAATATATTCCGGCAAATCCCTTTGACTCCTTTGCAAATGGTATTGTTCCAGCAATACTTTTATGTAGTTTTTTTGTAGGACTGGGAATATATAAACTCAAAAAGAAAGACCATATTTTAAGTGGCTTAAATGAAGCATTAAAAATAGTAACTAATATAATAGACATTATTGTGCTTTTTGCTCCAATTGGACTTTTTGCTATAATCGCTAATTCTATTGGCATGATAGAAATGAATGATGTTAGTAAATTAATTATTTACATCATTAGCAGAAATGTATTTTCATTTTTTCTTATACTTTCACTTATTCCTTTAACTATACGCATTTTTTTACCCATAAAGTACAGAGAACTTTTTTCGAGTTTAAGAGCACCCTTACTGTTAGCCTTTGCAGTAGGTAATGTATTGATAGCAATTCCACTAATGATAGAGAACCTTAAAACATTATTAAAGAAATACCATGGCAGCAAAAAAGATGACATTGACAATTATACGCCAATAATAATATCAGCTGTTTATTTATGTCCTGATTTTAGCAAATTCTTTATTGCATACTTTGTTATGTTCATAGACTGGTTTTATGGACAAAGCATGGGTTTTCTTAAGACTGTTCAGCTCATTATTGCAAGTATACCAAACATGGTAGTAGATCCTACTATCGCAGTTCCCGCCTTACTAAACACAATGCGCCTTCCTTCAGATGCGTTCAAACTATACCTCTTAACAGAGTTTTCTGTAAAGAATACAGGCGCACTACTTGACGCCTTGGCAATAATGGCGATTGTCGCAATCGCATTTCAGATTACATTCAAAGAGGGGAATAAAGTCAAATTACGAAATGTAATTAAAAGTTGTTTGATTATAATATCATCTTTTATTTTAGTAGTTTTTTTATTGAAATTTACTCTAAACTTAGTATTGCCACACAAGGTAGATTTGAGCAGAGAAAAAATTGCTAAAGCGATGTACGTTCATGGAAGTAAAGTAAAAATGATAGTACATAAAAAAAAGAGTAAAATAAATATACCAAAGCAAAGCACAATAGAAAGAATAAAAAATAAAGGTTATCTAAGAGTTGCTTATATGATAGAGCCTCCATTTGTTTATTTTAATAAAAAAAGCGAATTGGTTGGTTTTGACATCGCAATGATTAACTTCTTTGCTTTATATTTTAATTGTAAATTAGAACTTTTCCCTGTAACACCTGAAACTCTAACCGCAACTTTAAACTCCGGAAAATGTGATGTAGGCATAGGAAAAGTCATTGTAACCCCTCAAAAGCTAGAAGTTCTTCAATTAGGTAATATCTATATGAATTTGACTGTAGCTTTAGTTGTAGAAGACTATAAAGTTAAAGATTTCAAAAACTTAGAAGAACTGAGAAAAAACAAAAACTTAAAAGTAGCAATACCTAAAGATTCTCATCTGGAAAATATTTTCACCATAATGCTTCCAAATGCAAAAAAAACTTACATCGATAATGTAGATGATTACTTTAATGGCAAAACAAAAACTGATGCACTATTTGTATCTGCAGAAAAAGGTTCTTTTTATACTCTTTTGTTTCCATTTTATAATACTATTATTCCCAATCCTAATTTAAAGTTAGCTTTAGCTTTTCCTATTAAAAGAGGAAAGAATGTACTATTAGATTTATTAAACTATGGTATCCATAGCGCTAAGGAGTCAGGTTTTTGGCAAAAAAATTATAATTACTGGATATTAGGTCAATTAAATGCATATGACGATATATCAGTAAAAGCTCCTGTCAATTGATAAACAGTAAATCATTTTTTAGATATTTTGGGATCAAGCGCGTCGCGTAAGCCATCACCGATAAAATTCAGGGCAAAAAGGGTCATAGAAAAAATAGCTCCAGGGAAAAACAGCAGCCACGGATATTCTTCCATTACCAGCGCCCCATCTCTAATTAGAATTCCCCATGAACTCATTGGCGGTTGTACTCCCAATCCTAGAAAACTTAAGAACGCTTCAAGCATCATAACACGGGGAACAGTTAACGTAGCATAAACAATAACTACCCCTAAAACGTTTGGAATAATATGCCTTAATATTATTTTTCGCTTTGGAAGTCCCATTGCCCTGGCTGCATCAATAAATTCGTGTTTTTTTAAAGAAAGAACTTCCCCTCTTACTATCCGTGCCATAGTAAGCCACTCTATCGCTCCGATGGCAACAAAAATCAGAATAAAATTACGCCCGAGCCAAACCATGAGAATAATGACCAATATAGTAAAAGGCAACGCATACATTACATCAACAATCCTCATCATAACAGCATCGGTTTTCCCGCCTGAATAACCGGAAACAGCTCCATATAGAACTCCAATAGTTAAAGAAACAACTGTAGCACATATACCAACTGCCAGAGAAACTCTACCCCCATACATAATTCTAACCAGCATATCCCTCCCCAGAGTGTCCGTACCGCAAAAATGACTCCATCCGGGCAATGATGCACCAAGAGCTAAATCCTGGTGTTCATAGGAGTATTGCAGAAAAAGAGGACCGCAGACAGCAAAGAAAAATAGTAACACGAGAAAAATCAAACTTCCCATGGCTAGTTTATTATTCTTCAATCGGCACCAGCCATCATACCCAAGGGAATGTCCGGACTCGAAAACTTCTTCATCTATACAGGTTTTATTTCTTTTAATTTTAAACATAATTATTCTTTATGACCTTAAATTTAATCGCCTTAGGCGATCCTTAAACCAAGCCTCTTAATCGTTAAATGACCTTCTTGGGTCAAGCCATATTTGCATTATATCAACTAGAACATTCAGTACAACAATCAGTATTGCATAAAAAAACACAGTACCAACAATCATAGTGTAATCTCTGTCAAAAGCGGCTTGTACAAAAATTCTTCCCAACCCCGGTATCTGAAAAATAGTTTCCACAACAAACGACCCGGTTATTACGCCCGCTATCGCCGGACCAATATATGAAACAACCGACATAAGGCCTCCGCGTAAAGCGTGTTTTATTATCACCCACCTCTCGCTGATGCCTTTAGCCCTCGCCGTTCGAATAAAATCGCGAGTTAAAATCTCCAGCATCCCTCCCCTACTTAAACGGGCAATATTAGCAGCGTAAATAGCACCAAGTGTAATTGTCGGCAGGATACAGTCACCCATTGTATTCCATCCCGCAACATTAAACCATTCAAGCTTTATAGCGAAAAACCAGATAAGTACCGGCCCCAATACAAAAGCAGGCACACAAATACCAATCATAACAAAAGACATAGAAAAATAATCTCTTAAACTATTGGGTTTAATTGCAGCAGTCACACCGGCAGTTATCCCTATAATAACAGCAAACAGCATAGCCATCAGTCCAAGCTCGAGCGAAACCGGGAATGTTTGGGCAATAATATCGTTAACACTTCGGTTTGAATATTTATATGATGGCCCCAAATTTCCTTTAAGCAGGCTTAACATATAATCTGAATACTGTTGCAGCACAGGTTTATCCAAACCATAGTGTTTATTGATATTGGTCATTACTTCAGGTGAAACATTTTTATCTGTACTAAACGGGCCGCCTGGCGCGAGTCGAATCATAAAAAAAGTAAGCGTGGCTACAATAAAGAGAACCGGTATTGCCTGTAAAATTCTTTTAAAAATAAATGTAAACATTATTATTTAGTGATTTAGTGATTTAGTGATTTGGTGATTTGGTGATTTAGAAAACAACCCACCTCTTTATCCTCTCAGAAGAGTTAAAGAAATTAGTTTCTACAACATAATACAGTGAAAATAAGAAAACAAGAAAACAAAAATAAAAACATCTCCGGTATAAATTTAGGTTAATCTTTGCGAAGCTTTTTTATAAACACTAAGTTTATCTCTTTTACCTATCAATATTACATAAACAGTAATTATTTCTTCTTCGACTTCATAAACAAGCCTATATCCTGAATTCCTAAGCTTAACTTTATAGCAATTCGGCATATTTCTAAGCGCATTTGCCTGTATTATAGGATTGTCTTTTATTTTCTGTAATTTCTTTTTAAACTGTTCTTTTAATGAATTATCAAGACTGTTCCACTCCTTTAAAGCTTTGGGCAGAAACTTCAGCTTATATTTCATCTAAATCAACCTCAACAGCACTGTCTTTTTCATGAATTCTTTCTTTTACAATTTCAGAAAGCTCAATGTCTTCAAGCATATCCATAAATAATTCATAAACTTTAGCCGGAATTAAATATGCTTCCGGCCTATTGTGATTAAGTATGGCTATAGGTTCTCCATGTGCCTCATGTAAAAGCTTTGTCGGAGATTTTTTTAATTCCGTTATACTAGCAGTATAGTTACTTAAAACAGTATTCATATAAGTACTCCTTTTAATACTTATTATAGTACCTTTAAGATGTATTGTAAAGAGTTAAAAAAAAATTATTTGGTACTATCAGTGCTAAGAGATACACCTTTAAGAGGATGATGATCAAGTATATTTGGATACCATCCTTTAACTTCCGGTCTTTTCAAAAACAAAGAAGTATAGTAAAAAAGAGGTATTATCGGTGCCTTCTCCATCAAAATATCTTCAGCTTCTTTGAATAATATATATCGTTCTGTATTATTATCGGCAGCTGAAGCTTCTTTTATCAGTTCATCATACTTTTTATTTGACCAGCCAGCCCTGTTATTTCCGCCGCCTGTAACCCACATATCAAGAAAAGTATTTGGATCGGCATAATCCCCAATCCAACTACAACCGGCAATAGTATAGTTTTTAGTTCTGAATGTATCCAAATAGACCTTCCAGTCTTTATTTATCAATTCTACCTTTACATTCAGATTTTTTCTCCACATTTCCTGTATTGCTTCCGCAATTTTACGACTATTATTGCTCGTATTATACATTATTTCAAATACAGGCAGGCCTTTACCGTCCGGGTAACCAGCATCAACTAAAAGTTTACGCGCTTGTTCTACATTTTCTTTAACATGTACATCTGCAGTATATCCTGCTGTGTTTGGCGGAGTAAAACTGTGTGCAGGGAGTTTACCGCCCTTAATAACATGCTTTGCCAAACTCTTACGGTCAATAGCTAAGGAAAGTGCTCTTCTTAGTTTAGTGTTATTCAATGGCGTTTTTCTGACATTAATCACATAATAATATGTACCCAGGTAGGGAGCAACACTTATTATATCAGGTTTGTTCTTCTGGTATTTTTCTATTTTACTGGTCGGCACAGTATATGTAACATGTAGCTGTCCACCTCTAAACGAACGTTCCTCTGCCTGATTATCAGAAATAGGGGAAAAATCAACTTCGTTAAGCTTAACGTTTTTTGCATCCCAGTATTTATCATTTTTTACAACTTTAATTACATTATTTATTTCCCATATTTTCAGTTTAAACGGCCCGTTGCCTACATAATTTCCCGGAAGTGTCCATTTCGAGCCTCTCTGGTCCATTTTTCCAAATTTTTCAACTACTTTTTTATTTACTGGAAACCAGGCCATATTAGTTAACAATGAAAGAAAATAAGGTGCTGGTTTAGCCAATATAATACTGAGAGTATATTTATTTAACGCTTTTACTCCGACTTTAGAAAAGTCATTTATTTCTCCTTTATTATATGCTTCTGCATTTTTCATACAGTACAGCATATAAGCATTCTGGGCACCCAGTGCCGGAGTAAGAACACGTTTGAATGAATAAACAAAATCTTCCGCTGTAATAGGATCGCCATTGGACCATTCAGCATTTTTCCTTAAGTCAAAAGTATAAACCAATCCATTATCGCTCACATTCCAGCTTTTAGCAACACCGGGTTCAGGGTTCAGCGTTTTAGGATTTTCCGTAACAAGCCCCTCCAGTAATGCAGAGATTATTCTCTGTTCAGATACTCCAGTCACTGTATGCGGATCAAGGTCCTGTGGTTCCTGCCCGTTTCCCAAGTAAAGAATCCCTTTTTTATTACCAATTTCAACATTAGTCTGTTTCTTTGAACAACCAGGAAAAAATAGAACAGCACTTAAGCAGAGGATAATGGCTGATATTAATACTTTTTTCATAAATTTCACACACCTTAAGCACAAGTTAAACTTTATATGTTATTTTCTTTTAGTAGTTAACATAATATTATTGTATATCAATAAGTTAAAAAGATAATTCTACACTTTTCAAGATAAATCTTGTTTTTGCCTTTTTACTTCTGTTTGAAATCATGATTATGTTGATTATGAAGAAGTTAAAAAGCAAATTCCTGTACACTTAAATAAAAAAAATATCTTTAAATCTAAAATAACATTACTACTTAAACTTTCCCACAATATAATAATATACCCAAGGCGAAATGATTTTCGATAAATAATAAAAGTAATTGAGATAAAAAATCTCGTAAACAAAAACAAAAGTAAGAACACCTCCGGTATAATTTTAGTAAAATTATGAATTTGCAATATATTTTATGTGCTTTATTAGCCATCAAGCATTACAGTAGAAGACTATGAAAGATTCAAATCATAAACCATCGCTCATTTTACTTTTTGCCTTTATATCGGCCGCCCCGATAAATGCAGTACTGTATGCTCCGGCACTTCCCCATCTAACAAACTATTTTAACATAACAAAAAATCAATCACAGTTCACGATAGCACTTTTCCTACTGGGTTATGCTCTTAGCCAACTGCTGTTCGGACCGATAGCAAATTCCTTCGGTAGAAAGAAAGCTGCTATTACGTCTATGACTGTCGGTATACTAGGAACAATTCTTTGCATTGCCTCCGGCCCTCTTAGGGAATTTAATTTTCTTGTAGCAGGAAGACTTATAAGCGGTATCAGCCTTGGAGCTACGGTAACATTAACATATACAATGATAAATGATGCTTTTGAGGGAGTTAATGCGAGGCGAATAACCGGTTACTGTGTGATGTCATTTGCAATAGCGCCTGGAATAGCAAATATGATAGGTGGATTTTTAACAGCATACCTTGGATGGCTCAGCTGTTTTATTTTTTTGCTGGTGTTTAATATAGTCATCCTATACTATCTGCTGCAAATTCCGGAAACATTGCCTGACAGCAAAAAATCCCCTTTTAACATCAAAAGGATTTCAACAGGTTATTATCATGCTTTTAGAAACTCCAATGTCACAGTTTCAGGGTTAATTTATGGTTTTGCAGTAGCAATCCTTTACGGTATCGTAGCAATTATGCCTTTTATAGCTCTGCGAGATTTAGGAATGACACCTTCAATGTTCGGATTGATCTTCTTTTTATCCTATTTTGGTTATATACTGGGCACAGCTATTTCCAACCGTATTGCTAAAAAAATAAATTCACTAACCTCTGTTATTATAGGATTAGTTATCATCTTTTTAGGTGGAGTGTTTTTACTTATTTTTTCAATTTTGAATATAATTACAGTAGTTACTCTATTTCCTTTAATAGCTGTCGTTATGCTTGGGCTCCCATTTGTCTTTATTAATACTTCAATTTTAGGGATAGCCTGTCATTCACATGATAAGGCTAATGCCTCTTCTGTTATAGTCTTTATAGGGATTTTTATGGCATTCATAACAGTTATGTTCCTTGATTATATACGATTTAACTACAATTACACACTGTCTCTAGGCATATTATTCCTATCTGCAGTAGCTATTATACTCTACTTTTATGCATACAAAAAGCGAGTAAATCTTTTTTTTAGTTCGATAGAAGCGAGTTCCCTGCCTGATAAATAAACTACCAACTCTAAAAGTTATAGAATTGATTACAGGAAGTATACGGAATATAGCTTTCCTTAATTGAATAATTTGTAAAATAAATCTAATGTAAAAGATAAATTGTATAGTTATAGTGTATAGAATCGGGAAGGATAATAGTATGGATGGAAAATCATTAAGACAGTAGTTGAGATTAAACCACGAAAAGTTATTACTCTTGACCGATTATTCAATAACAACGACCAATTAAAACCAATACCGCATTGCAGATGAAAGATGCACAAATCGAATTTAAGGTGGTATAATATGCAGCCGTTTATCCCTCATGAATTACCGATAAAAAACTTAAATTGGGAAAAGTTAGTTCCGTTGATCGGAAAAGCTAATGCAGCTATAGCCCGTTATGATGGGTTGTTGCAAAGCCTAATGAATCCAAGTATTCTTCTGTCTCCTCTTATACAACCAATGAGGCAGTTTTATCTTCAAAAATTGAAGGAACACAGGCTTCTTTAGAGGAGGTCCTTGAGCATGATGCTGGGATTGAGAAGGACAAATCGCCTTCGATAAATGAAGATATAAAAGAAATTGATAATTATAGACAGGTTTTGCGGATTGCAGAAGATGAATTAAAACATAGGACTATCAGCCTCAACTTCATTAAAAGCCTTCATACTGTTTTATTGGACAGCGTTCGGGGAAGAGACAAGGAACCGGGCGAATTCAGAAAAGATCAAAACTGGATAGGTAAACGTGGGACTCCAATTGAACAGGCTCGTTTCGTACCGCCTTCTCCAATGATTCTACCTGAACATCTTGAAAAATGGGAAGAATTTCTTACATTGGAAAACTATATAGACCCCTTGGTTCAACTTGCCATTGTCCATGCTCAGTTTGAAATATTGCATCCCTTTAAAGACGGAAACGGAAGAATTGGAAGGTTGCTAATACCGCTATTTCTTTATATGAAGAAATGCCTTAATAGACCAATGTTTTATTTAAGTGAATACCTAGAAACGCACAGAGATGAATATTATGATGGTTTACTTGAAATTACTAAAGGAAATAACTGGCAGAATTGGGTTGAGTATTTTATGCAAGCTATTGTCGTACAATCCAATATGAATATATCTAAGGCAAAAGAAATCCTGAAGCTGTATGAAAAACAAAAAACAAATTTCATAGACATAACACATTCTCAGTATGCAGTTCCAGCGTTAGACGCTTTTTTCATTAAGCCTATAATAAATTCAGTCTCTTTTGCTAAATTATCGGGGATTCCTAATAAAATTACAGGTAATGATTTGTTAAGAAAATTGGTTAAATCAAACTCAATTAGTGTTTTAAGAAAAGGAAGAGGCAGAATGTCTTCTGTTTATGCTTTGCCAGATTTAATCAATATTGCAGAAGGGAAAAAGGTTTTATAATTTTGCGTAAAGTAGAATATACACAAGATTGTTTGCGTAAGCTATTTTGGAATATACTTTACGCAAACAGTGTTTCGATTATCACACTTTACGCTAAATTAGAGAAGAAAAGGCCATTATTATATATTTTCGCCCTTGATAAAGGTTATTTATTTTAGTGTCCCTCTTTGACACACTAATTATTTAGCGTATCATATTTTGCGATATACGAGACGCTATCAGTGTAGCGTATCACAGACGACACGCTAAAATATTGAAAAATAGATTTTTTAAGATAAGAAACATAAAACATGAAACTTCATTTTGACCCAAACCAATAAATAAACCTTGCAAACTTAACCTAAAATGCAGGCCTAAATAATAAAGAGGTCTGCATTTTTATATTTCAGAATAAGTAATTTTAATTTATTATGTTTATTGCAGCTTTTATTCCATCTACGGCACTGGATATTATTCCACCGGAATAGCCGCTTCCTTCGCCAATTATATATAAATTTTCAAATCCCGTACAAAGACCGTTTTTTTCACGTATTACCTGTATAGGGGACGATGTTTTAGTTTCCAACCCCATTATATTTCCAGTATCAAAATCTTTTATTTTGTTTGAGAAATCTTTAAGTCCCGCCCTGATAGCACAACTTATTTCAGCTGGTAACAGTTCCCACAGGGGAGCCGGTGTAAGCCCCAACGAATAACTTGATTCGACAGGTTTATTTGGTACTTTTTTATTGATAAAATCCAGGACACTGCAATAAGGTGCTTTAAATCCGGAATAACTGTGAAATTTTCTTTCCAAAGATTCCAGCCAGTCCAGCGCCTGTAAAGGAGACAGTTCAGACTGCATTAGATTATCCAAATTAACACCTGCCACACAGGCAGCATTGGCAAACTTCCCAGCTCTATTATAAAGGCTCATGCCGTTTACAATGTTTATATCATTATATGCGGAAGCATTTACAATAATCCCCCCCGGACACATACAAAAAGTGTACACCGGCAGATTACCATTTCCTTTTGAAGTAAGGCGATATTCTGCAGCCTTAACACCGGGTAAAGATTCACATCCCCATTGTGCTTTATTAATAACTTCCTGTGGATGTTCCACTCTACAACCTATAGCAAAGTTTTTTGTTCGAAACTTGACTCCATTACGTATTAACATTCGATATGTATCATGTGCTGAATGTCCCGGAGCTATAAGAAATTCATCAGCGGATATTACACCTTTGTTTGTAACAGCCTCAACAACTCTTCCATTTTTAACAACCAAGTCATCGAGAGAAGTTTCAAAAAGCACTTTCCCGCCAATATCCTGATATTTTTCTCTTAGATTTTTAACAATTCTAATCAGATTATCACTTCCAAGGTGAGGATGTGCCATATATTTAATTTCTTCATTGGCACCTGCTTCAACATAGCTTGATAAAATAAACTCTTTTTCCAATGCAATACGCTTAGTTCTTGAAGTAAGCTTTCCGTCAGAAAAAGTACCTGCACCGCCTTCTCCAAAGGCATAGTTACAGACAGAATTAAAATCACCTGTTTTTTCAAAAGCCTTAATTCCCTCAGCTCTCTTTATAACATCCGCACCACGCTCGATTATAGTAGTATCAAACCCGGCCTTCTGAAGGACAAACGCGGAAAAAAAACCGGCCGGCCCGCTACCAACCACAACTATTTTTTTATTTCTTTTTTGATATGGAATATTTAAAGGAGGCTGTGGAACATACGAAGGCCCTTTGATTGTCTTTGATGTAACCAAAGCTCTAATCTGCCAATGAATATCATTTTTTTTTCTGGCGTCAAGACTTTTTTTATTTATCTGATACGAAAAATCTTCAGCTCCAGAATCATTCTGATTGTCGGAAGCGCACAAACTTAAGCCTTTGGAGCTCTGATAACTACAGCTGCTATCTCTCTTAAGGTTTTTCCCTATTTTTTTCCTAAGTTCTTCCGCTGTATAATCAGTAGGAAGATTTAATGATATTTCTTTATATCCCATTTATAGACCTTATTTTAGATTTGACAAATTCTTTCTCAGGAATCTTCATATGAAGCGATTAAAAAAAATGTATTAACTTTTCAAAAAAGCTATATCCATTATCGCTATTACTACTGTTTTCCTTTATACTTATAAGTAAGCTTATATTTTTTCGTTCTCAAGGTAATCCTTGTTTTATCATTTTACTTTTATTAGACATTATAAATTTGTTAATTATAAACAAATCAAACTGCAAATTTCTATACTATACAAAATGACATAACACACGATAGTACTGGAAAAAATGAAATCAAACATTAAGAAAAAAATTCTTTACTGGTTACTGAGCATAATAGCAGTGTTCATTGCTTCGTATTTCTTTTTCACAAGCAATTTTTTCTTAACTAAAATATTTTTCCCATACTTCGGTAAATATGTAACGAAAACCGATTATTCCGTAAAATATGCAAAATATAATCCATTTACTTCATATCTGGAATTACATGATATTTTGGTGGGAGATCCTAAAAAACCTTTTATTAAAGCAAAAGAAGCACACTGTTATATCAACATATTTTCCCTGTTTCGCAAAACAATGGAATTCAAGTTTTCAAACATTTATGTAAAAGATATAGACGTCAACCTTATAAAGAAAAACAAAGGTGATTGGAGTATTCCCTGGTTATATACGACTGTTCCCCCTGAAAAAATGGTTCAATTTAAGGTAGATTTTACAAATATTAACATTTCAAACATGAATATTAGATATCAACAGGACATAGGCTTCGGCAAAACCCCTCTAGAAGCAGCTATGAGCGATCTTACAATTAGCTTAAAGTATTTAAAAAATGGGCTATTATCTCCGATAAAATATCATGGAAAGATTGGAATAAAATCCAGCACAACCGGCATTAGGAATGGTGGAGATATTGCCGGTATTACAGAAATCAACCTTGGCGAATGGTGCGTGCCTTCGCAAATTAACATTTCAAGTTTAATTACAGATATATCTACAGGAGGCAAATACCCTAAGATAGCAAATCGTAAAATAAGCTTTGAACTTAGCTTAAAAAAACAGCCAAATAACTCTTTTAACAATGATCTCAAATACTTTCGAATAAGAGATATTATCAATAATAAAACAGACTCAGAACTCAATGCGTCAGGCCAGCTGAATTTTTATCCTTTTGAATTCAAAACAAATATTAATGCCAACCCAATACACGCACCGGCACTACGCGTTTTTACTAACATATTAGGGAATTATGATCTCGGCAATGCTACGCTCTCCTATCTTGCCAATTTATCTACAACAAGCAATGAAGTTAAATCAACTGGCAAGCTGTCTGTACTCCAGACAGTTCCAGCAATAAAAAAATTCAAACTCACATATGGCATTCCTTTGGATTGTTTTCTGAATTATAGCGCTACATTAGATTTCAACAAAAAAAACGCATTTATAGAAAAATTAGATGCTGTGTTATTAAAAAACCAAGAAGAACTAGTTAAGGTAACACTCAATGAGCCAATGACTTTTAATTATGGGGAGGGTCAGACAGCAACTTCAAATGCCCAATCCAAAATTAACATCCGCACATCAAACCTAAATTTGAGCAATCTTAACAAGATAATAAATAGCGATATACAAATACTTACCGGGGTATTAGATTCAAATATAAATTTGTCGGTTGCCCCGAAAAACAACAATTTAAGAATAAAAGGTGCAACAAAAACCAACGATTTACAGTTGGAAATCCAAAAAACAAATAAACTGATAAGTTTAACTTTTGACCAGAAAATTGATGTAGAAGTAGAAAAATTAAGTAATATAAAAATTAACAAATACGAACTTAATATAATACGAAAATCAGAGAAAGCTTCAAAGGTCATAATAACAGGGAACTATAATATACATACTAAGAAAGGCAGGATACATACATTAATACCGTATATAAATCAGAATCTAATAAGCCTATATCAGGGCATACCGGATAATAATGATAAAATTAGTATATTAATAAATAAAATCTCTCCATTTCATATATATATAGATAACGAACTAACATTGGATTTAAATAAAGGCAATTTATTCAATGTAGAAAATCTTAAACTCGTTTTTTCGAAACCAGGAGATGATTCAAGTGTTACTCTCACTCTGCTTGAGCAATTCTCTTTTAATCTAAAACAAAACAGCATTGACCTTCATAAAGATATTGTATTAAAATCAGATTTAAAAAATCTTGATCTTGTTAATGTAGTTGACTTCTTGCCTTCAAGCTTTCCTTTAAAATTCAGCAAGGGCAGTATTACATACAAGTTATTACTAATTGTCCCCAAGGAACAGAATTCTCTTAAAATAAAAGGAGAGATAGCGCTATTATATTCAAATTTAAGGTTTTATAATCAACACTTCTGGAATTTAAGTGTTACAAACGACATTAATGCAGTAGTATTTGACACTAAAGCTTTGAATTTAGTAAACAGTTATTCTGAGTTATATGTAAATGGAATCCAATGCCTAAAGGCTAGAACTAACGGAATATTGTCATTTAACAAAACTGATGAATCGAAATTAGAAATATCACTTAAAGATATTAATAAATATTTTTCAGATCTTTTTTATGACGGTATCTCCGCTAATATCAATAGTCTAAAAGCTAAAGGTAAAATCATTTGCAAATTTTCTAGACACAGCAAAAATTCATATTTTAAGGGTGAAATAAATATGTCTAAAGCCGTCTTCGGCAATACACCAAATACACCAAATACACCAAGTACACCAAGTACACCAAGTACACCAAGTACACCAAGTACACCAAGT
>CAZVCD010000039.1:14859-17625 GCA_964625675.1 uncultured Victivallales bacterium
ACACCAAGTACACCAAGTACACCAAGTACACCAAGTACACCAAGTACACCAAGTACACCAAGTAAAAATGGGCCTACAATAATCAATGGGAACTTTAAGTTTGACATAATTGGAACAGAGAAAGAGTTTAATATTAAAGATTTAGCTTTTACTCTACAGAAAGAAAATAAAGAAATATTACAATTAGATGCATCAGGAACCTTTCCTGTGCCGATAAATTCATCTCAAGCAAGATGTTCTATTGCGTCTAGTAATATATTGTTAAAAGAATTAATGCCTATCTACATTCATTTAAATAAGGCAATAAACACAACATTTGTACAAAAGTCGGGAGATTACGATCCCATTGATTTTAAAGAATTAAACTTAGTTGGCGATATAAAGTTTAACAATATTGCCTATGAAAAACTAATTAATTCTAATTTTCACAGCAAATTATCAATAAAAGAGAATAAGATAACCATAGACCAGATAGAATCACAAATTAACGGTACTGATATCAAATACCATGGAGAACTGAAAACAAATCATAAAAATGGCTACCCTTTTATATTCAATACTAATTTCTCTAACCTGGATATGACACCATTCATTAAAACTTTTATTCCAGGCGAATATACAAAGGTCGGCGGAACAGTTAATTCATTCAACCTATCTCTCCAAGGAAAAGGTTTTTCTAAGAAAAACATCCATGACAATTTAAAAGGCAAGCTGGATATCAATTTGAGTAAACTCTCACTGCCATACCAAATCAATAAATACGACTCAATAAAAATACTGCTTGCTCCACTCGTTATACTAGAACAGATGAGAGCAATGGTTCCGGGTGGTTTTCTAGTCAAAAACTTTGAGCAAGGTATTAAATCCACACAAAATATCTTTAAAAATGTAGATAATATTAATTTAAAATCGGGCATTATCATGTTAACAGCCCAAAAAGGCTTGATTAGACTTGATAAAGTAGAGTTTTTAGGGAAAAAAGATGAACCAGTTAATTACTCATATTTTTATGGAACAATAGATTATGATGGTAATTTGAAGATTTATTCTAAAGCTGATATCAGCAACATTATTATGCCGTTTTACATCGATGGTACACTCAAAAAACCCACACCAGACTTTACATTTTTTATTCCCAAATTTCTGTTTTGGAACATTCTTACTATTTTAAATCCTGTTAACATATATGACTTTACTTTGGATGTTCTCATTGGTCTTTATAAAACAGTGGAAGGAATGGCCGTTTATAGTTGGGATTTCATTGCATCTACATGCACGTCTCTAGCAACTTATACGTGGGATTTTATTAAATCACCTTTCACATCTGATCCTCCTGAAAAAGCTGAAAAGAAAAAAGAAAATTTGGAACAGAAAAAAACTACACCTAAGGATAAGCCACCCACTAAAACTGAAGAAGAGAAAAAACTTTCGGCTATATTTCCTCCATTAGATAAAGATGTATATAATAAAGCAAAGAGCCAGTACTGGACACAGTACCTAAAAAGTAGGGTCGCAATTGCGTCTTGCTACGCTGTGGCGTCATAACGCTTACTAAGCAACACTGTTTCCAACAATAAATCCAGTGCTCCAACAAACTTGAAGGTTATACCCACCGGTAGGTCCGTCCAAATCCATAATTTCTCCGGCAAAGAATAAATTATCTATTAATTTAGAACGCATAGTTTTGGGATCAATCTCTTTTAAGCTTATGCCCCCGGCAGTTATTATGGCTTTGTTGTACCCTACAAGACTTTTTGTTGTCAAAGGAAACTGTTTTAAATATTGGCGTAATTTTTTGCGTTCCTCTTTTGATACAGAATTGGCTTGTTTTTCCGGGTCAATCCCAGTTAAACGCAATATAACGGGTATTAGTTTTTTAGGCAGAAGTTCCGGCAGTAGATTTTTCATTGCTTTTTTACCAAACTTTTCCAAGTCTCTTAAAATTCTTTTGTCGAGTTTATCAAAATCCAGCGCTGGCTTAAAATCAATAAATAAATCCACAGGGCCACCGGCTAGAAGATTTCCTATAGTTTTACTCAAATCAAGTATAATAGGACCACTAACGCCGTTCCCGGTAAACAAAGCTTCACCAAAACGTTCGTCACATTTTTTATTATTCTGGTAAACAGAAAATGTAACATTCTTTAAGCTCAGTCCTTCCAGCTCCTTAACCCATTTTTCATTAACTAAAACCGGTGTAAGAGCAGGTCTCGTTTCAATAATTTTGTGCCCCATATCCTTCGCCCAACGATAACCTTCTCCGATAGAACCGGTTTTAGGATAAGAAAGGCCACCAGTAGAAATAAGATAGTTCTTCGCTATAATCTCATCTGCAGCTGTAATTATCTTTTCTATAACATTGCCCTTATAAACAATTTTTTTAATTACACAATCTGTCTGCAAAGCGACATTATTTTTTTTAAGCAATTTTAAGAATAGTTGTTGAACATCAGCTGCTTTATCACTTACTGGAAATACACGTCCTCCCCTTTCAACTTTTGTCTGCAAATTGTTTTTATGAAAAAAGTCTATCGTTTCTTTAACACCAAAGCGATGAAGTGCATTTATAAGAAAGTTCCCATTTTTACCAAAGGTAGATACAAACTTTCTAATCTCGAGTTCGTAGTTAGTTATATTGCATCTCTCTTTTCCCGTTATCAAAAGCTTAATTCCAGGTATACTATTTTTTTCTAAAAGAATTACCTTTGCTCCTCGTTCAGCTGCGCACAACGCAGCCATCATACCCGCAGGACCGGCACCGATTAC
>CAZVCD010000040.1:0-16925 GCA_964625675.1 uncultured Victivallales bacterium
TATTGCTACAGCTTTCAAAAAATCAATTTAAAGATACCTAGATAACCTGAAAGTAGATAAAAATACTATTTTGAACTATAAAATTCCTTAAGCAATTTAATCATATAAATATGATCAAGTACTCCACAAGTTTCAGCCGTAGAATGCATTCCTAAAATCGGCAAGCCTAAATCTACTCCTTTAATATCTAAATGAGTGTTTATAATTGGTCCAAAGGTATCCGGTGCATCAATATCAAAATCAGAATGGGCTGGTGACATCTGCAAAGGGACTTCTGCTTTTTCTGCAATTGATTTTATTATTCCGATAGACTCCGGATCAGACAAATAATACATTGCCTCACTTACTGACACTAAAATACCTTTATTGATAAGTGGATGATTTGTTGGATCAGTCTTGCTTATGTAGTTTGGATGAGATGCATGACCGACATCAGCCGATATTATAAATGAATTTTCAATAGCTGTAAAAAAATCTTCACGATTACCACTTAGAGAATAAGTTATTTTTTCAAGCACATTAGAAAGGAAAGGTGAATACGCACCCTGCTTAGTTAAACTGCCTACTTCTTCATTATCAATACATGCAAGAACGTTTATTTTTAAATTGTTTTTAGAATTTAATAGTGCATTTAAACCTGCGTAAACAGCCTCGAGATCATCTATTCTTGCTGAAGCTATAAATTCGTCCTCAGTGCCCCATATTGTTCCTTTTGCATATGGATAAAACATCAAACCAAAATCTAAAATTTCGCATTCTTTAATAGCAAGAGCGCTGGCAATATATTTTCTGAGAAAATTTCCTTTTTCAAATTTTGCTGATACTGTTTGAAGAATTGGAAGCATTACTTCCTGTTTGGATTCTTCTGCTGATTTATCATTTTTTTCAGTTAAGTGCACTGCTAAGTTTACAATCATCGCTATAGGTTTATTAATATTTATTAATTTGATTTCCGGTTGAAAAACATTTTTACTTTTTACGAATACTTGTCCGGACAAACACAATGGTCGATCAAACCAGGATGTTAATATAGGCTCCCCATAGATTTCTGTATTTAGTTTTAAGTAATCTTCTTCAACTATTTCTGGGTTAGGCTTAATATGTATACCTGGAGAATCTGTATGAGCAGCAATTATGTTAAATCCACTCTTTATCTTCTCTGAGTTAATTATAAATGCTATAAGCGTAGATTTATTTTTTATTACAAAGCATTTTTCCCCCTTTTTAAGCTTCCATCTTTCTGCATAATTAATTTGTGTAAATCCATTACTAAGCAATTTATCTGCCACGGTTTTAACTGCATGATGCTGGCTAGGGGAGTTATATAAAAAGTTAATAAGATTATTGGCCTCTAATTTGTCATCATCTGAAATAATGATTTTATTATTATTTGAAGCTTTTATGTTATCTGTTTTTTCAGCCCCAATAATCAGGTTTGCTGTATAAAAACTAAAAATTAATATTAAGGCAATAACGCTACTATACCATTTACACATTTAAGACCTCCATTTATACTTAAAATGATTAATTTTTATTTATACCTGTTCATCATGTCGACATGATATGATTGAATAAGGGACAAATATTATTGATGAAGAACTGAGGTAAAATTGTTCGCAACAAAATCGAAAACAAAAATGCATCCAGTATAAATTCTAAAATCTTTTCTATTAAAAATAAAAGAATATATTCATATAATGATCTACATCGATGAAAACATATAGGGATATAGGAAGACCTATATGCTACTAATACCAAAAAGCAAATTCCTGTTCTCTTTAATAAAGCTTAGATGCTTAACTTTTCAAGATATGAAATGAACTGATACTTGGCGTAAGATATACCTTGTTTTTACTTTTCTCTTTTAATTTGGAAGTATAACCTTGACTGCCAATGAACTTTAAAAAAAATCTACACTATCAAGATAAATCATGCCTAATGAGACTAAACTCTTACAAACTTTATTAGCGTTCCAAAGGCGGACATACCTTAGATTGTAGGCTAAAAATTTAAATACCTTCGGTATAACATATTAAAAAATCAATTTGAAGACGCCTAAGTAATATATTGCAGCAAAGGCGACAATACATATCATCAGCCAGCGAACAAATCCGGCCCCTCTTTTAGATGCTTCTTTTGCAGCAACCCAGGCACCAGCCATATTGCCGCAGGCCATTATTAAACCAATATCCCATCTGATTTGGCCATCAAAGGCAAAAATAGCAAGCGCAATTATTGTCATAAAAAATATAATCAACACTTTTATGGCATTACCCTTAACAATATCCAGCCCTGAAAGCATAACAAGTCCGGTTAAAAGAAAAACACCAAGCCCAACCTGGATAAATCCGCCATATATTCCAATTACAAAATATAGAATAATATGCCATATTTTCATTTTCTCCACAGCCATGCATTCTGTAGCTTTTCCCTGCACCCAGCGTTTTTGATTGGCAAAAAGTGAGATTAAAACTATGACCATTACTATGCCAATTACAATTTTTAAATCTCCAGGGGCAATATAACATGCCAGTATAGAACCAACAACGGCACCGCAGGCAACCGGAATAGCCAACTTAATCCCCTGCCTTACATTTAAATTTCCCTGTTTTTTAAAGCTATAAGTAGCTACACTGTTCTGGAGTAATATTCCAACCCTGTTGGTACCATTTGCAATATTTATAGGTAGGCCTGCAAAATTTAAAGCTATCAAAGCTAAGACTGAACCGCTACCGGCAAGAGTATTAATAAAACCTGTAAAAAAACCCGCCACAACAATAATAGGATAAAGAAAATACCATTCCATTTAAATCGCCTTTCTCATGCATTATAATACAAATTCTGATCCTACATTAGCAAAGAAAAATTTATCTTTAAATTTTTCAGCTAACAGAGCCGCTTTTTCAAGTCCTGTACAATGAGACACGCCAATATGTTTAATCTCATATTTTTCAATTGCCTCAATAGTTTTAGCTACCTGTTTATCTGATGCCGGGCTTAAATGCGTTCCTCCAAGAATTGCATAAACTTTTTTCTTATTTAGCTTCTTCGTCACATAATCTATAATGTTAACCATACCTGTATGAGCACATCCAAATAGAATAACCAAACCTTTTTCTGTATCAAAAACCAAGGTGTTGTCATCTTTCACAGGGTCACGAACCAAATCACCTGTCTCTGTATAAACCGTTAAATTCTTGCCACTATTTTCAAAATTATTAGTTTTTGGAACTTCTCCAGTCAGGTACATACCAGGTTGAATTTCAATCATTTCTCTATTAAAAACAAACTCTGCCCCAAGACCTTCCAGATAGTTTCTACTAGCCAATACACCACAGTATATCTGTTCATCATCAAGAGTTTTGTAGCGTTTAACAAATATATCCGGATGTGCATAAACCGGTTTCGGCCCGGAAAGCTTTAGGGCCTCTACCAGCCCACCTATATGATCATAATGTCCATGGGACGATATGATAGCTTTAATCTCAAATAAATCTTTTTTGAGTGCTAAAGAATTATATTTAATCCCCAGCCCCTGCCCGGTATCAAACAAATAGTTTCCATCGTCTGTTTCGATATAGCATGAAAAGCCATGTTCAGCGATTGCATTACAAAAAGGCACTACACTGTTTTCACACAAAATACTTAGTTTTAATGACATGTTTTAAAGTACTCCTTTTTATACCATGTTTTCAGGGTTTACCGCAGAGTCAAATTCATCCGCAGTAAGGTGACCAAGCTTAATACATGCTTCTTTTAATGTAGTTTCCTCTACAAAAGCTTTGTGTGCTATTTCAGCAGCTTTGTCATACCCTATAACTTCATTTAAAGCTGTAACCAACATAAGTGTTTTTTTAAGGTAGGCATCAATTTGTTTTCTATTCGGTTTTATCCCTTCCACTAAATACTTAGAGAATGAAACACAGATGTCTGACATCATGGAAATTGATTGTAATAAGTTATATATCATCAGCGGTTTAAAGACATTCAATTCAAAATTGCCCTGTGATCCCGCAAAACCAATTGCCACGTCATAGCCCATCACCTGCACTGCAACCATCGTCATAGCCTCACATTGGGTGGGGTTCACTTTTCCAGGCATAATAGAAGATCCAGGTTCATTCTCAGGCAAAAAAAGTTCCCCAATGCCACATCTAGGGCCAGACCCCAACCAGCGTATATCATTTGCTATTTTCATTAAGGCACAAGCAAGAGTCTTTAAGGCTCCACTCGCCATAACAACCGCGTCGTGGGCTGCAAGATAGGCAAATTTATTGGGAGCAGATGCAAATGAGTAGCCTGTTATTTTATTAATATACTCAACTGTTTTATCAGCAAATTCAGGATGAGCGTTTAAACCTGTACCAACAGCTGTTCCTCCGATTGCAAGTTTCTGTAATCCGTCCATTATATTTTCAATATTACAGATCGCATCTTCCAGCTGAGCTACATAACCGGAAAATTCCTGTCCTAAAGTAAGAGGTACGGCATCCTGTAAATGTGTCCTACCAACTTTTATAATAGAAGAAAATTCATCTGATTTTTGTTTCAACGAATTTTTCAGAATTTTTACCGATGGGATAAGTTTTTCCCTAATAGCCTGAACTGCCGCAATATGCATTGCTGTAGGAAATGTATCATTAGAGGATTGTGACATATTTACATCATTATTAGGGTGTATAGGCGTTTTACTTCCAACAATCCCCCCCGAAATTTCAATGCCCCGATTTGATATTACCTCGTTTACATTCATATTTGACTGAGTTCCACTTCCAGTCTGCCAAACGTGCAAAGGAAAATGGCTATCAAGCTTACCGTCAATGATCTCATCTGCAGCCTCCGCTATCAATTGTGCTTTTTCAATTGAAAGTTTTCCAATGTCTCTATTTGCGAAAGCAGCGGCTTTTTTCAAGAAAGCAAACGCGTGAATAATTTCAATCGGCATAATGTCTTTGCCAATGGAAAAATATTTCAGTGACCTTTGTGTTTGTGCACCCCAATATTTATCGGCAGGAACATCAACGCGTCCCATGCTATCAGATTCTTTACGTATTTTTGTGTTGTTTTTCTTCATCAGTTAATTCTTTCATATGGATAATATTTAGGTTCCCATGTATTTATAACTGTTTTATATTCAAAGTCAATATCTTTTTCTATGTCTCCAGCGACCCCATCAGCAACAGCCTGTTTTGCGACCTCAATAGCAATTTTTTTGCTAAGTTCATCAATATTGTCAAATCCCGGAAGAATTGGTGATGTATTATCAGCTCCGATAGGTGAAGCTTCACTTAATGTTCTACTGGCAACCCAAAGCATGTTGTCCGTAACTTTTCCGGCTTTTGATATTAAAACTCCCAATCCAATACCAGGAAATATCAGCGCATTATTGCATTGTGATACCCGTATGTCTTTTTCTTTATAACTGACAGTTCCAAATGGACTACCAGTAGCAATCAAGGCATTCCCATCAGTCCATTCGTACAGGTTTTTAGGGTGTGCTTCAGCTTTTGAAGTAGGGTTTGACAACGGCATAATAATTGGGTGCTTAACATGCTTATACATTTCCTTTATTAAATCACGATTAAAAGCACCCGTAACAGTTGAACAACCAATTAAAACAGTCGGTTTCACATTACGCACAACATCTTTGAGCATAATTTTATCACTCTGTTCTAAATCCCAACAACTCACTTCTTCTTTTGAGTGAGCATACTCTTCCTGAAAAGAGAGTAAATTAGGCATATCATCTGTCAACAAACCATCCCTGTCAATTAAATAGAATCTGTTTCTCGCATCCTTTTTTGACATTCCATGTCTGCACATTGCATCATATATTTGATCAGCAATACCCGCGCCGGCTGTTCCAGCTCCAAATATCACTATTTTATGTTTCTCTATAGGTTGGCCGGATGATTTAATTGCAGCTAAAACTGCAGCAAGCGCTACAGCTCCTGTCCCCTGAATGTCATCATTAAAGGAAGAAATATTGTTTCTATAGATATCAAGATTTTTTCTTGCATTATCTCGCCCAAAATCTTCCCAGTGCAAAAATGTTCCCGGAAGTTTTTTCTTAACTGCTTCAACAAACTTATTTATAAATTTATCATACTCGGTCCCGAATATCCTCTCGTGTTTCCAGCCAAGATACATCGGATCATTTATCAACAACGGATTATTTGTGCCGACATCAAGCTGAATAGGAAGAGTTCGAAACGGGTGAATCCCAGCACAAAGTGTATAAACCATAAGTTTGGCAATAGATATATTCATACCGCCAATACCCTGATCACCAATACCAAGAACACCCTCTCCATCAGTAGCAACAATAATATCAATATTGTTATCTATATAATTATCTAAAATTTCTTCAATCCTATCCCTATCCGGATAAGAAATAAAAAGCCCTCTGGGACGCCTTAACTGTAGACTAAATTTTTGCACTGCTTCCCCAACAGTTGGTGTATATATTATCGGCAACATCTCTTCAAGATGTTCCGAAACCAATCTGTAAAAAAGAGTTTCATTAGTATCGTGAACCACATTTAGAAATATATTTTTCTGGAGTGCTGATTCTTTTTGAGAGTACTGCGCGTATATACGGTCAACCTGTTCTTCAATGGTTTCAATATGTAAAGGTAGCTTGCCTAAAAGTCCAAATTTCCCCCTCTCTTCAACTGTAAATGCAGTTCCCTTATTTAATCTTGGGGATACAAGCAATTTCGAACCGGACAAAGAAGTTTTAATACATTCAATATTGCCAGAATTATTTCTTATTTCTTTATATTTCTTTTCCATATTTACCCCTATAATAAGCTATTGAAACAACATGCATTAGAGAAAATAATCATAAGCCTGCGCATAAACTTTTTACAAAAATACCAATATCATTTAGGCTTCCACTGCCTTCAGCCAATGCTTCAACTTTTCGAACAATTGCACTCCCGACAACAATGCCGTCAACACCGCTTTTCACAGCCATTTTAACATGTTCAGGTGTTGATATTCCAAAACCAACAACAACTGGCAAATTTGAATATCTTTTTATTGTTTCGATCTTCTTATCTACACCTGAAGCAAAATCACTTCTAGCTCCGGTAACACCCTCCCTTGAAACATAATATACAAAAGCTGTAGCAAAATTAGAAATCAGATCCAACCTGCTTTCAAGAGTTGTTGGTGCAACAAGCGCTACTACAGAAAGACCTGTTTCATCAATGACTTTTCTGTATTCAATACCTTCTTCGGGCGTAAGATCAAGGAGCAACAGTGAATCAACACCAGCGACTACAGACTTTTCACAAAAAACTTTAAACTCAAATGCATAGGCAACAGGATTTAGATACGTATACAACACAATTGGTATATCTTTATGTTTTTTACGAATATCTGATACTAATTCAAGCACTTTCAAAGGTGTCATGCCAGATTTAAGCGCTCTCTGCGCTGATAGCTGATTTGCTTCTCCATCAGCCAAAGGGTCAGAAAAAGGAATTCCAAGTTCTAGTATATCAACACCTGATTCAATTAAAACATCAACTACATCTAAACAGGTTCTGTAATCAGGATCACCGGCAGTGATATATGCAATAAAAGCCGATCTATTTTCTACTTTTAATTTACTAAATAAGGTGTTTAAACGTTCTGACATTATATTTTCCTATTTTGTTCACTTTTAATATATCACCAAAATTCTATAATTTTCTCTATTGACCGGTCAAAAGCCTTTTCATCGTCATCGCAAATATCTCAAGAGTCCATTCAACGTCTGCAAATGCTCTGTGTGCGGGGCCTACTTCACTATCAAGTCCAAAATTAAAACGTAATTTCTGTAAACTGTAACTCGGCAATCCGGGATAAGCACGTTTTATCAGTGGTATCGAATCCATTGTTTTTCCTTTCCAAGGACGCAAAGCTACTCTGGCTAGGCTCTCTTGTAAAAAAGATAAATCAAACCGTGCGTTGTGTGCTACAAGAGTGGAGCCTTCACAAAAATTCATAAAATCATATCCTACCTGTGTAAACATATCAGCATCTTTCACCATGTCATCTGTAATTCCATGGATAGCTGTAAGGCGCGATGGGATACTACACCCTGGATTTACCAGTGACTGATAACGGCTCTGCCCTCCATCGGAATCAATTCTAATTGCAGCTATTTCAACAATTCTATGATACACAGGCGACATACCTGTTGTTTCAACATCAAATATGGTAAAAGGACCTAACCTGTACCACTCGTTTGGTATCGGCGGATTATTGTTCACTATAATATAATTCCCTGCTTAGAATTAATTTCATTCTTTCCTGATAAACCTAACCTTTTTAGATAGATGCGATATCTTATTTCTGAGTAAAACCTAATAAGCATAGGAATGAAAAATGACATAAACACAAACAATACAAGCGTATATAATCCATTTCTAGTTTTTGTCCCAATAATTATATTGCCTTCCAACAAAACCAGTACCAAAGCAAGAGAAAAGACATCCAACATCATAAATTGTGATAATTTGTTGATTAATTTCATTATTTTAATGTGAAAAGTAGGATGGTACGAAGTAGTCCAGAAAATAAAGAAATAATTGAATATAATAAAAGGAAAAATAATCAAAACAAAACCTATAAACCATGCTAAAATAAGTGAAAGTGAACCAATTGATAGACAGGTTTGCACTATTGAATATGAATGACTTCTCAAGAAAAACCCTGACACCTGAATATAGTTGTCTGTGACAGCAAAAATCAAAAAAGTTGCACTTATAAGCAATAAAATTATTATTAATGCTTTCTCATATACAGTAAATTTTTCTGATGTAAATTTTCGCCTGGCACTTATCCTTTCTGAAGAAACAGGATATGTCTTTTCACATAAATGATCTACTAGAATAGCGCAGATAATACTAATAAAAATAGCTAGTAAAAAATAATATATTCCTATATTCGGCTTCGATGAAACAAACAACTGATTATTAGTTAATACTAATAAAATACATACAACAAAAACATCCAGCATCGACCATTTTGCAAGGGCTTCTATTATTATTATTGTCCTATGTCTTGCTTTGGCTCCCTTAATGACAAAACAGATAATAAAAAGAAAAAAAAGCTTAACAAAAGGAAAAATAATAGAAAAACCTACAATTAAAATCGCTATAGCATAAGCTTTATGCCCCCAAACAAGTTCTACTGCACCAAAAAGGCTGTAAACTTTATTAGGCATAATAAAATTATAGATGGTTAAAAACGGTGTTTGCAATGCCAGTATATTAAAATACAGAGAAGCAATTATCATCGCTAAAACCAACGCACATGAGCATATATATTTTTTTGCTAAAATTTCGTTCACTAAGATTATCCCTTGTTTATTTTTATAGAGCTGAATTCATAAAATTAATCGCCATTTTTTTATAAATCTAAATTTCCTAGATGCTCTGTTCGTAAATTTGAATGCTTTAGATAAGTTGTATCAAAAAAATATCTAATTTCAGAATAACAATTAACAAATATAGGTAGGAAAAAGGATATAAACACAAACAACACAAGCATATATAATCCAGGCTGTCTTTGTGATCCAATAATTATACTACCTTCCATCAAAAACAGTATCAGAGCAAGGCAAAAAACATCCAGCATTATGAATTTTGATAATTTGTTAATTAATTTCATTATTTTAACATGAAAAGTAGGATGGTACGAAGTAGTCCAGAAAATAAATGTATAATTAAACATAATAGCGGGAAAAATAATCAATGTAAAGCTTATAAACCAGGCCAAAATGAGTGAAAGAGGCTTCAAGGATATGCAGGTTGCTATTATAGAATATGAATTATCCACAAGGAAAAAGCCTGAATTCTGAATATAATTGCTAGTAATAGCTAACACAAAAAAAACTATGCTTGTAAGCAATAATGCTATCATTAACCCTTTCTCATATAGCGTAAATTTTTCTGATATGAACTTTCGTCTATTATTTATCCTTTCAGAATAAGCGGGATAAGTTCTCTCACATAAAGAATCAATCAGAATAGCACAGAGAATGCTAATAAAAATGGCTATTAGAAAATAATATACTCCTATCTCAGGTTCAGATGAAACAAATATCTGGTTATTCGTCATTATTAATAATAGACATACAACAAAAACATCCAGCATTGACCATTTTGCAAGTGCTTCGATTATTGTTATCATCCTATATCTTGCTTTGGCTCCTTTAATAACAAAACAAAGATAAAAAAGAGCAATAAGCTTAACAAAAGGGAAAATAATAGAAAAACCTACAATTAAAACTGCTATGATATAAAGCTTATATCCCCACATCAGTTTTACTGCGCCAAAAAGGCTATAAACTTCATCGAATTCTAAAAAATGATGAATAGTTAAAAAGGGTGTACACAATGCCAATATATTAAAATATAGCGAGGCAATAATCATTATTAAAGCCAATGCGCATGATGCTATATATTTTTTTGCTAAAACTTCATTCATCAAAATTATTTTTCTTCTTTAATACCTAGTTTAATATTTTACAGTACCACTGCTGAACCCTTTATACCATTACGCCAAGAGGCTACCAGCCCAAAGGGATAGTGAACCATCTCTAGCACCCATTATTAAGATAATATCATTTTTGCCAGAAACTGACAAAAGATATTCGCCAGCAGCATCTCTGGAATTAAATGTTAAATATCTACCGTCAACTGTTGATTTTAATTCATATTCTTTACAAACTTCTGATGATTTAGGAGTAAAAGAACTTGTCCCTCCTGCATAATACACAGGCATAAACATAAAGCTATCTTTTTTTCTAAGTAATTTTTCTAGAACTGGAAACAAATCATCTCTCATAAAATTAAGCGGTCCATAACCATGCGGTTGAAATACAGCTAAAACCCGTCCGGATGTAATCTCCTGTGCTGCCATAATAGCAGAAGCAATTTTTTCAATATTATGTGCATAATCATCATATACCTTTGCTCCATGCTCTGTTTTACCTACATACTCAAACCGCCTATGCACTCCATTAAAATTTTCTATTGAAGAAACTATATCTGAATATGAACTATCAAACTCCAATAAATTAATTAACGCCAATATTGACAGTGCATTAGCTGCACTATGAATGCCAGGAATAGGTAGGTTAAGCTCTACATTCAAATCATTTTTAGCAAAACAGGCTTTCGCGATTCCATTTTGCAAGTAATAGTTTTCAAGCCGCCACATACATTCTCCATTTTCCACATCATCTGAAAACAGAGCAATTTTAAGATGCTTATATGATTCTGGATTTAATTGATCATAAACCTGCTTTTCTATTACTGCACCCTTTTTAGTCTTTTTTAGGAATTTTTCAAAAACTTCTATGATCTCTTCTCTTGAATAATGATCAGTTCCAATATTAAGTATCATAGAATAGTCTGGGGTAAACGCAACTAAGCTTTTATCGCTTTCATCAGCCTCAAAAACAAAAAATTGACCATTTCCAGGCTTAAAGTTTCCAGAAAAATTTTCAGTTTTAAAACGGTTAATCATCCCTCCATTTAAAACAACTGGGTCAAGGCCAAGATTTGACAAGGCTTCGCCTATCCATGCTGTGACAGACGTTTTCCCACAGCTCCCTGTTACCGCAATTGAAGTTTTATCATTTAATTTTTCATTTAAAAACTTAAGAGCCTCAGCTCTGTGCCAACGCGGTAACTCCTTGCCAGCCAGTAAGTCAGGATTTCCTTCTTCAATCGCAGTCGAATATACTAGAATATCTGTTTTTTGATTATCAGCATAAGAACCATCCTGAACATATAATTTTATTTCCTGTTTTTTTAATTTTTCGAATAGCTCTTTATTCTCTGGGTTATCCAAAGCTCTGTCACTACCGGAAACTTCATATCCAGCCCATCTAAAAAACTGGGCAAGCCCACTCATACCAATACCGCCAATACCGATAAAATGAACAGTTTTTATCTGCAGTTTATTATTTGAGCTTTGTATTGTTTTCATTTAATTTCAGATTCAATTTCTTTACAGGCATTAGTTGTTAATTTTTAATTGTTAATTACATTACTATTACTAACTACAAACTACAATTTTAAAAGTTTCGAAATTAGAATTTAAGCCGTCAAGTAAATGACTACAAAGAAAGATGAATATTCATGTATGGCTGGAAAGGTAAAATACTTCATATTGACCTGACTACAGAAAAATATCACATCGAAACTCCATCGATGGATTTGTACAGAAAATACATTGGTGGAAAAGGATTAGCAGGGTACTATCTTAAGCCTTTCGTTACAAAAAACTGGAATTCTCCAGCCATGCCTCTTTTATTTTTTACCGGCCCCCTTGGAGACACATTATCACCTACATCCGGCCGCATGACTGTAATGTCCCGCTCTCCCCTTACCGGAACTATTGGCGACGCTTCAGTGGGTGGAAAACTAGGCAATCAAATTAAAAGAGCTGGATTTGACGGAATTGTAATTACGGGTAAAAACAGCAGGCTATGCGGCATTAACATTACCAATTCCAATATTGAAATTACAGACGCCAAAAAGATGAAACAATTGAGCATAGATAAAGCTAATTCTATGCTAGGTAGCTCCGGCTCTAATGCGATAATCGGACCCGCGGCTGAAAATGGAGTTATGTTTTCCAGCATTATTATAGACAATCATTTTGCAGTTGGTCGCAATGGACTTGGTCTGGTTATGGCTGAAAAAAAATTAAAATATATAAAAGTAATAGGAACCGGTAAAACTGAAGTTTTCTGTTTGGAAGAGCTGAAAAAAGCTAGAGAAGAAATTTTTAGGCTAACATCAGCTTCACCTGCTTTAACTGGCGAACTAGGTATTTCAAATTACGGGACCGGGGCGCTCTATGATCTTGTAAACAGCAGGAGAATGATGCCAACCAATAACTTTAGAGCGACATCATTCGACAATGCAAAAAATATGAATTCATGGCATTACAAAAAGCAATACCAATATAAAAAAACCGGATGCCCTGGATGTCATATTCTTTGTAAGAAAATAGGAGCAAATAAAGAAGTCATACCAGAATTTGAAACCATGTCTCATTTTAGTGCCCTACTTCAAAACAGTTACATAGAAACAGTAATAAAGGCCAATGAATTATGTAACAATTTCGGTATGGACACAATTTCAGCAGCCGCCACTTTAGCATGCTACAGTGAAATTATACAAAAAAAAATATCTCCTAGCAATATTCTCAGTTTATTGACAGATATCGCATTGAGTCAGGGAAAAGGCGCAGAATTAAAAATGGGCTCTTTTCATTACGCACAAGCAAAATCCCTTCCACACACATCCATAACTGTAAAAAAACAGGAACTGCCGGGATATGACCCACGAGGAGCCTATGGAATGGCTCTTGCATATGCAACATCCACTCGGGGAGCATGTCATCTGCGTGCGTACCCAATATCCCATGAAATTTTGCGTAAACCTGTTGTAACTGACCGTTTCACATTTAGTGGTAAAGCAAGAATTATTAAGATAAGCGAAGATGTTTATTCTATAGTAGATTCTCTAACAGCATGTAAATTTTTATTCTTTGCTGCAACACTTGAAGAATATGCAAAAGCATTTTATGGAGTAACTGGCATAAGAACAACAGCCCAGGACCTTATGAAATGCGGTGAGCGTATTTATTACAACGAAAGAATCATGAACTCAATGAATGGATTTAATTCTAGAGACGATGATCTGCCTGAACGTTTTTTTACTGAACCCGGTACAAGTGGTGATGAAATAACTATTAGTCCAATAAATCGAGACAGCTTTCTAGAAGCTCGCTCCAACTACTATACAATACGTGGTTTAACTGAAAATGGATTGCCGACAAATAAAAAGATCAAAGAACTTGAGTTGGATTTAAGATGAAAGAATTAATTAACAAATATGTAGATAAGTTGGTATCTCAAGGTGTTTGTGAGTCTGGTGAACCTGTACTTGGCGGCTTAGATGCAAAAATAGTGTGGAACAAACACTCACAAAAAACTAAAATTTTAGAAAAAGTAATTGATGGATTAAATATAAACAGCATTCTTTTCTCAAAACCAGCAGAGCCGTATGCCTCAATTATAAATTTTTTGTCAAAAACACAAGAATCAGCTATTTATCCTCAGGATTGTGAAACAAGAACTTTCCTGCATGACATCCCGATTGTTGCAGATTTTGAACCAGCAAAAATTATAAATGCACTAAAAAAACGCAAAGCAGCAATTATTCCTAACCAGGGAATTATAACATTCGGAACGGTAAGTCCAGAGCAGGCCTTTATATCATATAGTTCCGTATGTTTTTCATGCTTTGTTAAATTTTTTACCGATTACTACAAAGACGTTCAGGCCCAAAAACAGACTACAGAACAAAATAATATATTTAAAAATGCATTTGATACTTATTACAACTTTATTCATGATTACAAAGATTCTACACTTTGGTTTAAAGGCCCGTTAAAAAATAGTGAAACTACAATAAAGGCAATGATTCAAGCAGGAAAATTGGTAGTTGATTATCGGCTCGTTGATTCTTTTTTTGGAAATATTTCATATAGGCTGGACAATACAATTTATATCAGTCAGACAACAAGTTCACTTGACGAATTAGCCGGCTGTATCGATCCATGTCCAATAGATAACTCCACCTGTACAGCTCTTACCGCATCAAGTGAGCTCAGTGCTCATAAAGAAATACTTCTAAACTGTAAGAACAAAGCGATCCTCCACGGACATCCAAAATTTTCTGTAATAATGTCAATGCTCTGCAAAGAAGAAGATAGCTGCAGCACATATGGTGAATGTCACATAAAATGCCCAAAAAAACGCTTTATAAAAGATGTACCAGTCGTACCTGGCGAAGTTGGAACAGGAAAATACGGTCTATCCAACACCCTTCCTCCTGCAATAAAAAATAATAGAGGCGTTATTGTTTATGGACATGGTCTTTTTACAGTGGGCAAAAATGATTTTACCGATGCGTTCAAAAATCTGCTGGATATAGAAAAAATGTGCTTAGATGCATATTTTTTAGCTGTAAAAACCTAGAACTATTATTTGCTATAGATTGAAGCTTATTTCTTTTTTATATGAACTATGAGTATGGTCAATTCAGCCGGAGTTACGCCGTCTATTCTGCCGGCCTGAGCAAGAGTTGTAGGTTTTATCTGAATTAGCTTCGTTCTTGCTTCATTTTTGAGCCCTTTTATTTTTGAATAATCAAATTCATCCGGAATTCTTAACTGTTCCATCTGTTTGATTTTTTTTATTTCCAGTTTTTCTCTTTCAAGGTACCCTTCATAATGAGCCATAATTACCAATTGTCTAAATACACGCCTGTCAATTTTATCAGACATATCCAGATCAAGCATTTCAGGTTTAACAAAATATGGTTCTTTTAAAATCCCTTTATGCAGTCTTAATACTTCTTTAACTGTTTTGTTTTCAATTCTTAATTTGTTCCACTTCTCTAAGATTTTATTAAGTTTATCGGCATATTTTCTAAACTTTTTATATTTCTTTTCAGATAAAAGTCCTAAATCATAGGCTATCGGACATAACCTCAAATCTGCACAATCCTGTCTAAGATGAAGCCTGTATTCGGCGCGACTCGTAAAGAGTCTATACGGTTCAACAATTACCTTGCTTACAAGGTCATCAATCATCACACCGATATAACTGATATCTCTTCCTATTTCAACTGCCTCTTTTCCTGCTGCTAAACGTGCTGCATTCAATCCCGCTACAAGCCCCTGCCCGGCTGCTTCTTCATAGCCGCTTGTGCCATTTATCTGCCCGGCCAAAAATAGGTTTTTCCATTTTTTTAAGGCAAGTGAACGGTTTAGTTGATCAGGAAATACAAAATCATATTCAATGGCATAAGCATAACGGGATATTTCTGCCTTTTCCATTCCGGGAATAGAATGCAGCATTTTCCACTGTACATCTGTCGGCAAACTAGTAGAAAAACCGTTTAAGTAGTATTCATCTGTATATTCACCTTCCGGTTCAAGGTACAGTGTATGTATTTCGTGATGAGGGAAGCGCACAACTTTATCTTCAAATGACGGACAGTAACGGGTTCCGATTCCTTCTATTTTCCCCTGATAAAGCGGAGCTTGATGTAGATTTTCTTTTACTATGTTCGCTGTTTCAGTAGTTGTTTTCAACAAATAACAATTTAAGTCTTTTCTTTTTGTCTGCGGATATGAAACTTCATCAAAAAATGTAAAGTTTTCTTCAACATCTTCGCTATCTTGCTTTATCATTTGAGTAAAGTCGATTGATTTACCCAGTATTCGCTGAGGTGTTCCCGTTTTTAGACGTCCCATTCTTAAAGAAAGTTGCTCTTTCATCGCTTCAGCAAGTTTATTTGATGCAAAATCTCCTGCTCTCCCTCCTGAAAAGCTCTTCATCCCATAATGCAGCTTACCTGTCAAGAAAGTTCCGGGACACAAAACAACAGTTTTAGCAAAAAACTCATCCCCAAACTGGGTAGTTACACCGACTATTTCATCGTCTTTAATAATAAAAGCTTCTGCTTCAGCTTGATGAATAAAAAGGTTTTCTGCATTTTCCAGTTCATATTTTATAGCCTGCTGATAAGCAAGTTTGTCACACTGCGCTCTTGGTGACCAAACAGCCGGCCCTTTGCCTCTGTTCAACATCCTGAACTGAACAGTCGATGCCTCGGTTACACGACCTAAAATACCGCCGAGAGCATCAATTTCTCTTACAACATGCCCCTTTGCAATACCACCTATAGCCGGATTACAGCTCATCTGTCCAATATGATCAAGATTCATTGTAATTAATACTGTTTTTGCCCCAAGCCTGGCTGCTGCATGCGCAGCTTCCGCACCGGCATGCCCTCCACCGGCAACAATCACATCATATTTTTTTGTATCGTTAA
>CAZVCD010000041.1:0-16744 GCA_964625675.1 uncultured Victivallales bacterium
TCGGTGAAGGAGCAAATCGTACTTTTATTTTCATATTTTTACAAACTTTCTCAAAATTTTGAAGTTAAGCTTCTAATTATATTCAAATTTTTTAATAAAAAACTTGTGTATGATTAATTAATCATAATATATTAACGAGCAACAAGTTAGTCTTAATCAGGAGCAAATAAAAAAGATAATAAATAGTACACCATAATTTATTCTATTTCAATAAAATACTGGACTTAGATACAGATATAATGAAAAAACTTTAAAAATACCGTAAAATTCAGGAAAAATTTCCTGAAACAGTCAATTCAGTTAATGCCTGAGTATTTTTGGTTCTTCGTAGCTTTGTGCAGTAAAATATTTAAAAAGTAAAATTTGAATATCCAATATCCAGCAAGGAATGTCCAATTATGAAGGAAAACAATCCGTGTCAATATAATTCAACCTAGGGAAGAATATCTTACTATCCTAAAAGAAACAGATGAACTAATATCAATATTGCTTAAAAGTATAAAAACAGCTAAAAGGAGGAAAGATAGATAAGACTTGGATATTGGATATTCCTTGCTGGATGTTGTATATTTATGACATGGCAGACTTTACTGTTTAAACCACCGAAGAGGCGTATTTTTACAATAATATCCGCCTAGCCTTTGCTTAAGCTCATTACCTGACATAGGATATTCACTAATGGCAAGAGCTACCCTTTATTGCTATTCTCATCTATACCTACGATTGGTTTTTTCTCTCTTACAGCTTTTCCACAACATGGCATCGCAAAATTTTAAAAATCCTCGCACAACATCAAATAGATTTTTTTGCAAATTAAAAAAAACAAGAATCATTGTAACAGATACGTCCAGAATCATGGCTGCAGAAAAACAGATGTTTGAACGTAAAGACTAAACAATAAAATCCTCAAAAATGAAGATTTTTTAATGAAATTCTTCTTTTGAAGTAATTTGCTAATATTGCCAATAGTGCAACAAATCCAACATAGCCAGTTAATGGATAAACAACAGCAATCAATGCCGCAAATCCAAGTTTGCTGCACAATAAAGCTAAACTTAACATGATAGCAAGTTTTAGTTGATTATTTATTTTTTTTATATTTTTAGCTTTTTCAATGAGAGCAAACATAAATCCTACAGCTGTAGTATAAATACCTGCAAAAAGAATAATAGTATATATTTCTCCTAGAAATGGAGATATTTTATATGCGAGGAATGGCATCGGCACCTCTGTTGATGATACTAAAGGATAGTTGATTATAATAGCATAACTTATAATTAATATACAAACGCCAAGAATCCCTCCCCCAAGCAACGCCCCTAATTTAATGTCTCTTTTACTCCTTGCCTCTGAGCCTAAGGGGATGAATACTGCAATAATTCCAAAGGTGTTGTATGAAACAAATAATAATGCAGAAGTAAACCAATTTCCCAACATTGGTGTAGATGTTTTAAACTCGCTTAATGTATAATCAAGCGAAGGAGTTGCAATAATGGTTATCAGTCCGATTCCTATAGCACTGACAACTATGAATGGTACAACAATATAAAAAGAGTTTATAAGGCCTTTAGTTCCAAAAATCAAGGTAAAAAAGATCAATAAGGCCATAACACTGCTTCCCGGCAACGTGCCCCCTCCATACTGTTCATTACTCAAAGCACCTGCACCTGCCAACATAATTATTACTATACAACACATGATGAGTACTAGAATAATATCAATTATCCATCTCAGAATAAAATTGCTCCTGGGTAATATAATTTCGGCATAAGATGCTTCTTTTATTTTTTTTGCAAGTAACAGTATTATATAGCTGTATAGAATCAAAAGAAATGCATGATTTCCTGTCCTGATGCAAACCCTGCCCCAATAAGCGTACCAACATATGTTATTGCTATACCAAAACCTGTAATCTTTGTTTGTTCATGCAACATTTAGATTACCTTTCTTTAGAATAGTCAACAATATAATATTTCATCTGTTCCGGTTTCATCTATAACTTAAAATACTAAACATTAAGAAAATATTTGTTTGTAGGTATCTCGTTTCTTAATCGTAATAATTGAGCCATTGTCAGCAATTAATAGACATGTGGGACGTGGATAGGAATTGGCATTAGACGCCAAAAAATGGGAATTATAAGCACCAGTATCGCGAGCCATAATAATATCACCTCAGCATGGCTTACGTCGTAACGCTACTTTATGCTTAGCTAAAATATCTGCAGAAAAGCAAAGATTACCCGCCAAAAAAGTTTCAAATGTTTTTTCATCACAGCATTTATTATTTGTTAATAATTCCCAATTTCTAATTGGCGCAAAAAGCATTGATTCACAAAGATTTGTTGAACCAATCTCTAAAGTCGTTAAATAGTGATTAAACGATGTTTTTCTAACCTGTGAAACCTTGGCAAGAGTAATACCTGTATCGCCAACAATGCTCCTCCCCGGTTCGATTACAATATCAGGCGAACCTATTTGTTCTAAAGCTTTAACAGTATTAACGGCCTTACCGTCAACTAAAACTTTCCCCTTCAAAATGGCTTCAAGCATTTTTTCCTTCGGATATTTTGTGTAAAACTTTTCGCCGACCCAATTATCAAATGCGATACTTCCGTCTTCATTAAGAGCAAAACCATCTATTGAATTTTGCCAAACATGTACTTTAGACATATCTCCCTGCTTAGATGCGAGATAACCCTCTTGAATTCTAGCCAATCGTTCCTTCCATTGAAATTTGGTTATATATGATACAGGATACCCTCCTCCCAGGTTAATTATCCTGCAATCGATTCCCTTATTAAGCAGCAAATGCCCCAGCTCAATCATCTGCCCCAGTACTAACAAAAAAGGCTCAACTTCTGAAACCTGCGACCCAATGTGCGTATGAAAACCTAAAAATTTAACAAATTTATGTTTCGACAGTGTATTAATAAAAGCAGGAACTTCTTTTGTATTTACTCCGAACTTAGACCATTCTGCAGAAGTCATTATATTATCTGCTGTCGCTCCTGTAAGAGCAAAACCACTTAATCTAAGTACAACTTCAGCTTTCTTTTTAAGCCTTTGTGCGATTTGAGAAATAAGCTTAAACTCTTCAAAACTATCTGCAATTATTAGTATCCCTTTTGAGATTGATAGTTCAAGTAAAGAATCTTCTTTACAATTACCATTCAAGTCTATGCTATCAGCTAAAAAACCCGTTTCTAAAGCACATTTAGTTTCATTATACGAAGCAACGTCAACACCTATATCTTCTTCTAATATTATTTTTAATAATTGAGGATAGGGAAAAGATTTTACAGCAAAACGCAACCCTCCATTAGGATAATATTGTTTGAATACTTTCTTAAAGGAGGCTATATTTTTGCGTACAAAAGGAGCATAAGTTATATGCAACGGCAATTGATTTTTCTCTATCCACCAAGAGAAAGGCTTGTCAGAGATAAAGGGCGTGTCTTTTCTTAAATCTATAAAATTATCCGATCCTATTTCAGTATAAATTCGTGTTTTTCCCTGCTTCATCTTTTCGCCCTTCTTAATTTATATGGTATAGGGATTTGCTCTTGACTTTTTAATTATAAATACAGTACTGAATTCAGGCATAAATAAAAAGATAAAAACAAGTTTAACTTGATTCTTCCTCCAAAAACCTTTTATTTCTCTTTGTGTTCGTATCCTTTTATCACTTGCCCTTCTTAAATTATCCGGCCGCTTACAAGAATGACAACTTTTAACCCATCTTATATTAACACCTCTTATTTTAAAATCATTAACCATAAAGAGCCGTCCTGCTGTGATGGATTATAACGGTTTTCCTGCGTTTTAATCACAAAATATTTTTAAAAACTTTCTTGAAATTATACTGGAGGTATTTTTTCTTTATCGCCCTAGTTTTATCCACCTTTGAAGGCAATTAAAATTTGTTGGTTTTTATCCTCAATTCTTTATTTACCGAAAATAATCCTGTTATTATATATCTTTACAGGCAATAATAAAAACTGTTAATTAAGAAAGATTTGTAGATTTTCAGCGGAACATCAATCTTCGAATAATTTTGGCAGTAAAAGTAGAGACATAATACATTACCCACCCTTAACCCCTCCAGGGAGGGGAGCTAAGAAGCATTATCTGGGGAAAAAATTTAATTCCCATCCAGGGAGGGGAACTAAGAAGCATTATCAGGGCAAAAAAATTAATTCCCATCCAGGGAGGGGAGCTAAGAAGCATTATCTGAGAAAAAATTTAATTCCCATCCAGGGAGGGGAGCTAAGAAGCATTATCTGGAAAAAATTTAATTCCCCTCTTGGGAGGGGATTAAGGGGTGGGTTTTTAAGCAGTTAGTTTTAATTAGCAGTGGTCAGTCATAGATATCGCAATTTTTAGTTCTGCATTAAGTCTTTAATACCACTAATGATCATATCTATCGCTACTTTATTATTTCCACCGCTGGGAATAATTATATCCGCACATTGCTTGGTTGGCTGGATAAATTCCAGATGCATTGGGCGCACAGTTTCGAAATACTGATTTTTTACACTATCAAGAGATCTGCCACGTTCCTTCATATCACGTTCAATCCTACGCATAAGGCGAATATCAGAAGCAGTGTCAACAAATATTTTCATATCCAGCAATTTAATAATTTCAGCATTTGTAAAAATTAGTATTCCTTCTAAAATAATGATTTTTGTTGGAGAAACAGTAGTCGTTTCTTTTGTTCTTAAGTGTGTTTTAAAGTCATAAACAGGTTTTTCTACAGATTTTCCGCTTTTCAACTCTTTTATATGTTTAATTAACAACTCAAAATCAATAGACTGAGGATGATCAAAATTAATATTATTTCGCTCTTCAGGGCTTAAGTGGCTAAAATCTTGGTAATATGAGTCCAGATCTATCTCTATAAGTTGGCTGTTTTTCAGACGCTTCATTATTTTTTTTACAACTGTACTTTTTCCGCTGGCTGAGCCACCCGCAATTCCTATAAAAATAGTATTTTTATTTCCCATAATTTCATTCCTAAACCGTTCAGGGTAAACTTAATTTTAACTTTCTATGTATTGACTGATAATAGTTTTTGCAGATTAAAATAGCTAAAAGAATACTTTTTATACTTCTAAAACTACTTCGAATATTTATCTTACAATCTTATATAATTTTAGCTGATAATAATTAAATGTCTATATATTTTCTTATATTTATTTTTTTTTAATTGAAAACTTTAATTAGTTGCTAATAGTAAAAAAGCGTTTATTTCTATATCATTGATAAATTTAACAATAGGAAAGTACATGGATCAAAGAAAACCTGAAGATGTAATACGGGAACTTAAAGAACATTTCAGCAGTATTGCCAAATATTTGCCTTACATTGCTGCAATCCTGATAGTTGTTATCGCCGTTGTTGGTATGATCTATTCGATTGGCCCCGACGAAGTTGGAGTCGTACAGAGGTTCGGAAAATATCATGAGATAACTTCTCCCGGACTGCATGTAAAAATACCATTTGGCGTTGATAAGGTTACACCCGTAAAAGTCCAACGTATCTTTAAAGAAGAATTTGGGACCAGAACAGTAACTGCTGGTATCAAAACCATTTATTCAAAGCAGTCATATCAGGACGAATCCCTAATGCTCACAGGAGATTTAAATATTCTGGATGTAAGGTGGATTGTTCAATTTAGGGTTATAGACCCCGCAAAAATGCTTTTCGCGACAAGAAGTCCTATTATTAATCTGAGGAATGTTGCTGAAATAGTAATGAGAAGGCTTGTTGGAGATTATACGGTAGATGAAGTTCTCACAACTAAAAGAGAAGAAATAGATGCCCAGGCTCAGCTTTATATGCAGGAGCTCCTTAACAAATATAATACCGGACTAAAAATTGTAACAGTGAAACTACTGGATGTAAATCCTCCGAATAAAGTAAAACCCGCATTTAATAAAGTAAACGAAGCAAAACAGGAAAAAGAACAGGCTATCAATCAGGCTTGGGAAGCTTATAATAAGGTAATACCAAAAGCCAGCGGAGAAGCAGAAAGAACCCTCCGTGAAGCCGAAGGATATTCTCTTGACAAAGTAAACCGCGCAAAAGGTGATGCTGATAGATTTATGGCAGTACTGGAAGAATACAGAAAAGCCCCTGATGTAACCAGAAAAAGAATATATATTGAAACCATGTCTGAAATTATTCCAATGGCTAAACAAAAATATATCATAGCCCCGGAACAAACATCAATACTTCCTCTTTTAAATATCGGGCAGAATGTAAAAGGAGAAAACAAATGAGAATACTTACTGGAATAATAGTTGTTATTGTAATAATTGTAGCCATAATTTTTTTCAGCGGCGCTATTTACACTGTTCCGGAAACCAAACAAGCTGTAATAACCCAGTTTGGTAAACCGGTAGGTAATGCTATAACAAAAGCAGGACTACACTTCAAAAAACCATTTATTCAGGACGTCCATTTCTTCGATAAAAGGCTAATGGAATGGGACGGAGACTCAAATCAGATTCCTACAAAAGATAAAAAATATATCTGGGTTGATACTACAGCAAGATGGAAAATAGCCGATTCCCTTAAATTTCTACAGACAGTAAACAATGAACAGGGCGCTCATTCCCGCCTTGACGACATTATAAACTCTGCCACCCGCGATATTATCACAAGTCATCTTCTGGTTGAAGCGGTCAGAGATTCCAACAGAATTGTCAATGACGCTATTGAAGATAATAAAAATGAAGATACCAGGGATAAAGTAATGGCTGATCAGGCCCTTGAACCCATATCTACCGGCCGGGAACAACTTGAAAAAATGATATTAAAAAAAGCCGGGCACCTTGCCCCACAGTATGGCATTGAACTTGTTGATGTTCGAATTAAACGACTAAACTATGTTGCCGGCGTCAGAGAAAAGGTTTACGATAGAATGATTGCGGAAAGAAATCGCGCAGCAGAAAAATACCGTTCGGAAGGACAAGGTAAAAAAGCTGAAATCGACGGAAGACGGGGGAAAGAGCTAAAATCAATAACATCCAATGCTTATCGCAAAGCGCAGGGAATAAAAGGCAAAGCAGACTCTCAGGTTACAAAAATTTATGCTGATGCCTATGGCAAAGATCCAGCGTTCTATTCTTTCCAGAAAACACATGAGACCTATCGGAAGGGGATTGATAAAAACTCAACCCTTATACTTACAACGAACAATGATTACTATAAGTACCTGAAAAGTTCAAAAACAGAATAGTTGCTGTTTTTCTTCTAAAAAATCCCCCAAGCTTAACGGGGGGATTTCTCAAAAGAGAACAGTTTTAACGGGATTGATTTAGTTAAATACACATTATTGGTTAGAAGAAACCATTAGTTTCTAACCTCTCCAATTCTTCTCAGTTTTTTCCCTTCTCGTAAATTCATTTCAATTTCTTCAAGGGAAACCCCTTTAGTTTCAGGCACAAAAACCATTACAAAGAATACGCAAACTAAACTGACTGTCCCGAAGGAAAAGAAGGTATTTCCAGGATAAAATGTTAACCATCCAATAGCAAATTGACCTAAAATTACGTTGCATATCCAGTTTGTCATCGTAGATAATGTTATAGCAAAATCTCTACCTTCAAGAGGCTGGATTTCTGAACATAAAATCCAGATAATTGGTCCCATTGAAACAGCAAAACCAAAGATAAACAATAAACATAACATTAAAGTTATCCATTGCACTGTTATTGGAAGAATCATTGTAGTGTGAGCAATACCTTTGATCATTTCAACGCTATAATACTCTTTAAATATAAAACCTACGGCAAAACATGAAACAATCAGAATAGCCAATCCAAAGTAAAGAATAGGCTTTCTTCCAAATTTATCAACATACTTTATAGCAACAATAGTTGTAAGCATATTGACAAGTCCAACAATAATTGTAGCTACTGCCGGGTCAGAAAACCCTGCATGTTCAAAAATCTGAGTTGAATAATACATAAAAGCATTCATTCCTGTAAACTGCTGAAATGCCTGCAATAAAACTCCAAGTAATATAACTTTAAGGAAAAATTTGTTTTTCAGCATTCTGAAACCGGATGATTTAACTTTTGTTGCCTCTAGTATTTCTTCAATCTCACTTTTTACTTCGTCATCGGTGTTTCTTATTTTCTTTAAAACGTCTTCAGCTTCATCTTTATGTCCTTTCAGGATTAGCCAGCGGGGACTTCTGGGAAGGTAAAAACAGCCAATAAGCATGATTGTTGATGGTATAACAAGAACAAAAAGCATAATTCTCCAGGAATTAAATCTTGCAAGAACTGAATTTGAAAGAAACATTGCAAAAATTCCGACCGTTATCATAAACTGATACATGGCAACCATTCCGCCACGGATTTTACTTGGTGCAATTTCAGATAGGTAAAGCGGTGTAACAAAAGAGGCTATTCCGACGGCTAGCCCTACAAATACTCTTGATAAAAGCAAAAGATTGAATGTTGGAGCAAAAACACCGGTTAACGTGAAAAAAGTAAATATCAACGCGGCTATAATCAAGAGTTTTCTCCTGCCAAAACCTCTGGATAGAACCCCGCTAAAAAGAGCACCTATTGCTGCTCCCAAAAGCAGTGAACCAGCAACTCCGCCCTGTTGAGTTGTTGATGTAATATTGAATTCTTTTATAATAAACGGTAGGGAACCATTTACATATGCGAAATCCAAACCAAATAAAAGCCCTGCAAGGGCAGCAATAATACATACTTTATAAACGACCTTGTTTACCGGCTGGCAGGCAGTATTGTCCATCATAACCTCCTTTTTTTTATTAATTAACTCAATTTTTAGACTTCATTTTTGTGTTTAATATTATGCTGCTTTTATATACACCACAACATTTAACTCCCTTCATTATATGTTCTCTAAGTCAAGGTAAACCTTGTTTTATCTTTTTATTTTTATTGCCTTTTTTTAATCTGTTAATTATGAAAATATTAGAATGCAAATACCTATATACATAAAATAAAGTAAACTCGAAATAATTATAGTCAAGTTATACCGTGGGTATTGTTACTTTTGGCTTATTGTGAAATTTTCACCCTCAATTTTATTATTATTTACCGAAAAGCATTTCGCTTTGGGTATAAAAAGCAAATACCTACACTTTCAAGTTGGAAGTTTTTTGTAAAAAAAACATATGGTACTGATATTTTGTTTTTTTATTTACTCATTGTATTATATAGTAGTAAAAACGTAAATCCGTGGACCGCAAAATCTATGAATCTTAGCAAAATCATATCGAACACAGTAAGTATTTTATGATAAAAGTAGAAAATGTTACAAAAAAATTTGGCCCGTTAACAGCCGTTGACAATATATCCTTTGAAGTAAAAGAAGGAGAAATTCTTGGGTTTCTTGGACCGAACGGAGCTGGAAAAAGTACTACAATGAGAATGATTACAGGCTTTTTCCCTCCCACAGAAGGAAAAATAACAGTTGACGCCTTTGATGTTCGTAATGAGCCACATAAGATAAAACCACTTATTGGTTATCTACCGGAAAGTTCCCCCGTCTACAAAGACATGAACCCTTATAGTTTTTTAAAATTCGCCGCATCAACCAGGGGTATCCATAGAAAAGAATTACGAAAAACTTTAGAAAAAACTATCTCATTATGCGGATTAGAAAGTGTGCTATTTCAGTCGATAGATACATTGTCAAAAGGATATTTACAAAGAGTATGCCTTGCACAGGCTATTATACATGATCCTCCAATTCTCATTCTTGATGAACCTACCGACGGTCTTGATCCCAATCAGAAACATCAAACTAGAGAATTAATAAAGAAGATGGGGAAAAGTAAAACCATTATTATTTCAACACATATTTTAGAAGAAATAGATGCCTGCTGCACCAGAGCAATGATCATTTCTAAAGGCAGGCTCGTAGCAAATAGCACACCTGCTGAACTTATGGCGCGTTCAAACACAGCTAATACACTGGTACTCGAAATCTCAGAATTCGAATCAGGCAATACTATTAAAGAACTACTAAAAATACTTCCACATTTATCTAAAGTATCAGTTCTTTATGAATCCAAAAGTAAAATCAAGCTCAGACTATATCCTGATAAAGCCTCAAATATCACTTTATTGACTGCACAAGCCACAAAAACAGCTCAAGATAAAAACTGGAAAATAAACGATATCGCAATTGATAAAGGCAGCCTGGGAGAAGTTTTCCGTAAAATTACATCAAATTAGATCATGTCAAAAAAAATAACATAGAAACAACGTAGCACAATAATCCAACCTGCAACTCATGAGGGATGCCAAAGCTCCTTTAAACAAAAAACATCTATTTTTAAGGTATGAACTTGAATCAATCAATAAAAAAAATACAAATTATCTGTCGGAGAGAACTTGGTGGATATTTTTCTTCACCACTTGCATATATCTTCATAGTTATTTTTTTATTGCTTACAGGTTTTTTTACATTTGCTGCATCCCCATTCGGTAATTTTCTTAGTACAAATAATGCAAGCCTATCAAATTCTTTCTTTGCATTTCAACCATGGTTATATCTAATACTTATCCCACCGATAGCTATGCGTTTATGGTCCGAAGAGCTAAAAAACGGAACAATAGAACTCCTTTTGACAATGCCGGTCACTGTTACAGAAGTTGTGATTGGTAAATTTTTGGCAGCATGGATTATTATAGGGTGTTCGCTACTGCTTACTTTTCCTTATGTAATAACAGTTAACTGGCTCGGCAATCCCGATAACGGCATAATTATTGCAGGCTATTTAGGCTGCCTACTGCTTGCCGGAAGTTATCTTGCTATTGGCTGTATGACATCATCACTGACATCAAATCAAATTATCAGTTTTATTCTATCTGTTGTTATCTGCCTGATTCTTACTTTAGCTGGACATTCTTCAATTACAGATTTTTTCACTAATTGGGCGCCTGCCTGGATTACAAGCATATTGGGAAGGTTAAGCGTATTTCCGCACTTTAATTTAATACAAAAAGGAGTAATTAGATTTAGAGATGTATTATATTTCGTATCAATCATTGTATTCGCCCTTTTTGCAACCTGTATAATATTAAAAATCAGAAACAGAACAAAAGGTAAGCAAATTATTTCTTTTATCGGTTTTTTTGTCTTTTTCGTAATATTAGTTAATATCAATTTTTTAGCAGGAAAAATCCCGTTAAGATACGACATTACACAAGATAAACTTTATACATTATCTAAAAGTACAATTAATATTTTAAAAAGCTTAAAACAGCCAATTACAATTCGCTTCTATAGTACTCGCGGCATCGAAATGCCGATACCGCTAAGACTCTATGCAAAAAGGATAGAAGATTTACTGAAAGAATATGAACGAAACAGTCAAGGAAATATTATTCTTGAACGGTATAACCCTCTTCCTGATTCAGATGCCGAAGTTTCGGCCGCAATGGATGGCATAAATGGACAGCCCCATAGAAATGGAAATAATATTTACCTGGGCTTAACTGTCAGCGTTTTAAATCATAACTCAACAATAGGTTTTTTATCTCCCACCAATGAACAGACACTGGAATATGATATTACACATTCGATTTACGATGTTACACATCCGCGAAAATCTAATATTGGTGTACTAAGTTCCATTCCTGTCATGGGAAGTATCTCAGGTTATATCCCTTCAAAACATAATAGGCAGCCTCCATGGATATTCATTCAGGAACTTCAAAAAGTTTTTAATGTTCAGGAAATCAGCTACGGCACAAATTATATTGACCCAAATATAGATGTACTGCTTATCGTACACCCAAAAGATCTAAGTGTAAAAACTGAATTCGCTATCGATCAATATCTTCTTAACGGTGGTAAGTTGTTAATTTTCGTAGATCCTTACTGTTTTGCAGCCAGTGTATCAGCTCCAAAATCATATTTCAACCAGGAAGCCTCAGAACCTTCCGCCTCAAATTTACCAAATCTATTTCCGGCATGGGGGATACTATTTTCTAACCCCAATGAAGTGGTTATTGCGCCTGACAACGCGTATCATGCACTAAACGACCCATTGGGAAAAGAACATCCGGCAATACTGAATCTTACTAATAAAATGATGGATACAAAAGATATAATCATGACAGGACTGAATAAAATTAATCTTGTTTTCTCCGGTGCATTTTCTACTACCTCTGTAAATTCCTTAAAACAAACAGTACTTTTACAAACAAAACCCTATTCAGAGCTATTCAGTAATTTTTCATACAGAATTCCTACTGCTGATATCACAAAGAACTTCTCTTCTCAAAACAAACCCCTTCCCCTTATGATTAAACTTTCCGGCACCTTTCAAACTGCTTTTCCCAACGGAGCACCTACACTGAAAGACAGTAAGCCTGACGATAATCAAGACAACGACGTTCTCAAACGATCAATAAAATCCAGTTCCGCCGTTCTAGTCGGTGATGTCGACATGCTTTTTAACTCTTTCTGTGTAGGCAAGCAAAAAGTTTATGATAAAACAGTTATTGATGTCATTAACAGCAACCTGGGGTTTGTTAAAAATACAGTGGATCAATTATCAGGGGACCAGAATATTATTAATATCAGAACAAGGGGGACCATTGAACGTAATTTTACCAAAATTGAAAATTTCTATAAAACAGCAAAGAAGAAGCATCAAAATAAAATTACGCTTCTTGAAGATCAGCTTCGTCAGACAGAAGAATATCTAAATAATATTCAATCAGTCAAAAAACAAGATCAGCAGTTAGTACTCTCAGAAAAACAACTGAATGCAGTACAAAAATTCAGGAAACACGAAAAGAAAATAAAAAAAGAATTACTTGAAATCAGAAAAGAATTGAGAAATGAAATTTTTAATTTAAAGCTTACAATAGAAATAGTTAATATAGCCTTAATCCCAATATTATTAATAATTTTTGGAATAATTTTAAGTTTGATAGAAAAAAAACGAAATAGATGGCACTGGTAAACTATTATTCTTGTTTATTAGCAGCTAAAATCTGAAATCTGAAATCTAATGGGTATCCAATGACGAGAAAACTGTTTATTATTTTCATTGTATTGGCTGTCGGCCTGAGTGCAATATCATTTCTTTTTTTAAAAAACACTAAAATAACTTTTTCTAAAAATGAACATTATATAGGGACTCCCGTATTTAAAAATATTAATGTTAACGATGTTAAAACAATCAAAATAATTAAACCAGACTCAACAATAATTACCCTACATGAAAAACATATCACATTTGAAAAGGCAAATTCAGACTCACTTAAGGATAAAACTATATATAAATGGACTGTAAAGAATCTGTACGACTATCCAGCCGATACTAATAAATTATCAGATCTATTACAGGAAATTGCTGATTTAAAGGTAATTCAAAATGTCAAAAGATCTCCGTTGGCTTATAAAAAATTAGATCTTTTATCTCCTAATTCGGCTAAAAAAAATAGGCCTGTAGAAATACAATTCTTTAATAGAAATGAAAAGCCTCTATATGCTCTTCTTATAGGAAAAAAACGATTTGAAACGAATTTTAAAAACAACTCACAGATAGCAGTAGGTAGATATGTAAGGATACCATCACAAAAAAACATTATTTTAACGGATGAACTGTTTAACGATATAAATTTTAAGGCAAATGACTGGTTATATGATCGGGATATATCAATTAACAATATTAAAAAAATTGAGTTATCTAAAAACTCAAACATTGAATGGACACTGATCAGAGATACGGCAGAAGATAAATTTAGTCTGGAAGGAACGCCTGAATATACCGTTCTGAATAAACAGAAAATTGGGGCAATAACCAATTCACTGAATAATCTGAAATTTAATTCTGTCGCTGATAATAAACTATCCCCTGCTGAAACCGGTTTAGATTCTCCTGTTACTTTAACAGTCCTTACGTTCAACGGAACCAAACATAAGCTTCAGATTGGCAAAATTTCTAAAAATAACCGCTATATAAAATGTAATTTTATCACTGCTGACAAAGGGGAATTGACAAAAAAACAGTTAGTTCAGCAGAATTTATTCAGTAAATGGGTTTACCTTGTAAACTTAAACAGAATCGACCCTTTATTATCATCTAAGGATAGTATACTAAAACAGGGGAAAAAGAAAAGAGTTCCCGCTAACATTTATTCTCGTCCTATCAGCTGATTATAATTCTATAATAACAAATCAATATATACTTGCTACCGTATCGTCAGATGTTATATTACGTGTCATAATCAAGATAAATCTTGTTTTTGTCATTTTGTTTTGTTACGTCGCTTAATATTGTTGATTATGAATATGAACATGTTACACCCAAAATAAAATGGTTTTTAAAAAACAATAAAAATAATTGAGGGTAAAAGTTTCGCAAAGAAACCAAAAATAAAAATTTTAACAAGCCAAAGGCATGTACCTTCGGTATAAAAAACAATTTTCTGTACATTTAAATATAACACTACAACAAAAATATTATAAAGGGAAACCAATGCAGAAGTATGATCCGGAACAGGCCCTGGCAGAAGTTCGCAGAGAATTTGGAGAACACGGCGGCGTAACTCCATCAATATCGCGCTCATCCACTTTTACTGTAATGGAACCGGGCACGATGCCCAAAATATTCGAAGGTGTTAGAGGACATAAAGGGGGTTGTTATCTATACAGTAGACATTTTAATCCTACTGTAGATATAGCAGACAGATATCTAGCCGCTATAGAAGGAACAGAATCGGCATTAAGCACTGCCAGCGGAATGTCTGCCATTGCCTGCACGCTGCTTCAAATATGTAGAGCTGGAGATCATATTGTTTCCAGCAGCACCGTCTATGGTGGTACACACGCCCTTTTAGGGGAACTGTTTTCTGAAATGGGGATCCACACCACTTTTGTAGACCCCGCAAATACAGAAGACTTTGAAAAAGCAATTACACCAAAAACAAAAATTATTTATACCGAAACAATTGCTAATCCCACTTTAAAAATATCTAATATTCCGGTCCTTTCAAAACTGGCTCATAAAAACGGCTTAAAATTAATCGTTGATAACACGTTCACGCCAATGGTTCTTTCACCAATTAGACTCGGTGCAGATATAGTAGTATATTCGATGACTAAATTTATTAATGGTGCCAGTGATCTGATTGCAGGTGCTGTATGTGCCAGTGAAGAATTTATAAATCAATTGATGGACTTACACACAGGCCGTGTAATGCTCCTAGGGCCTACGATTGATCCGCGAACTTCATTCGACCTCATTCAAAGAATCCCGCATCTTGCTTTAAGAATGCGCGAACATAGCAGAAGAGCCCTTGCAATAGCAGAAAGACTGGAAAAGATGGGTATTCAAATTACATACCCAGGCTTAAAATCACATCCCCAGCATGAGCTTATCACATCCATGATAAATGAAGGTTATGGATATAGCGGTTTAATAACAATAGACTGTAAAACTACCCAGAAAGCAGAGAAATTAATGTCAATCCTGCAAAATAAAGAACGATTTGGATTAATTGCCGTATCACTGGGGTTTTTCGATACATTAATGAGCTGTCCCGGTTCATCAACTTCATCTGAAATTTCAGATAATGATCAGAAAGAAATGGGATTATCACCCGGATTGCTAAGAATATCTATTGGCCTTACCGGTTCGCTAGAAAAACGCATAGAACAGATTGAAAGAGCTATTAAAGTCGTACTCTTTAATTAGAGTTTATGCAAAAAATAGCATCAACTCAATTGACAAATATATAATATGGATTCATTAATTTACAATTCGTCTCTAAATATTATAAAGAAACTACAAACCCATGGTTTCTCTGCATATATTGTGGGTGGAACAGTCAGAGATATATTGCTTGAAAACTCCGATAGAGACATTATTTCCGGTAACGATGTAGATATTGCAACATCAGCCAAACCCGAGCAAATTAATGATATTTTTGAAAAAACTTACAATATCGGTGCTGCATTCGGCATTGTTAACGTGATTGAAAATGGTATTCCTTTCGAAGTTGCTACTTTTCGCGAAGAAACAGATTACACCGACGGACGACATCCAGGCTTGGTAAAATACACCGATAGTCCAAAAAGAGATGCTAAACGTAGAGATTTCACTATAAATGCTCTATTTTACGATCCATTTACTAAAGAAATACTTGATTTTGTCGATGGACAAAACGATTTAAAAAATGGTATTTTAAGAACTATTGGTCCTCCGGAAAAAAGATTTTCTGAGGATTACCTTAGAATACTCAGAGCTATACGCTTCGGTATCAGATTCGATTTCAAAATTGATAAAGCTATAATCAAAGCTATAAAGAAACTTGCTCCTCAATTAAAAAAACTCTCCAAGGAACGAGTAAGAGATGAGTTAAATAGAATTATTACTGGCCCAAGATCTGAAAAAGCTTTACGCCTTTTATCCGACACAGGTATTCTTGCTGTAGTTTTACCGGAGATAGAAGCAATGAAAGGTGTGTCGCAACCAAAACTCTATCATCCTGAAGGCGATGTATTTGAGCACACGGCACTAATGCTGAACTGTATGGTTTTATCACATACTCAACAGTCACTATCAGGACTAAAGCAGCCTAAAGTATTACCCGTTCATATTAATACCTCACAGCCAATCAGACTACAAAATACATTAGATACAGAACTGGCTTGGACAGTGTTACTCCATGATGTAGGTAAACCGATAACATTCAAACTTGATGAAAACAATATAGAAC
>CAZVCD010000042.1:0-16687 GCA_964625675.1 uncultured Victivallales bacterium
CCTCAATGGTTTTCAAGACCACCGCTTTCGACCACTCAGCCATCTCTCCGCAAAAACTTTGTAAGAAGAATTTACTTTAGTTTAATTAATTTTCAAGACAAGTTAAAGTTGTTTTATTATTTTCTTTAAATGGGGGATATAATATTATTATCTATTAAAACATTCAAGAGGGCATGCTGGAGAGCATTTATTCTTTTTACATGTTTCTTTGGCTGATAATACCAGCAATGCATGATACTCTTTATATAGTTCTACATCTGCAGGTAAAGTATCCATAAACATTTTTCTCAATTTTTCATATCTAATATTATGCAAAACCCCCATATGCCTATTCATTATTCTTTTTGTATAAGCATCGATAACAAATGTAGGAAAACCATAACAATACAACAGTATGCTGTCAGCTGTTTCTTCCCCCACACCCCAAACAGATAAAACAGAATTTCGCCAAAAGTTTAAATTTTCAACATTTTTAGAGACTGATAATATTTTCTCATTATTTTCCAACCACCATTCAGTTAAAGATTTAAGTCGCTTGGTTTTTAATCTGTAATAACCGGAAGGTTTTATCATTCTCTCAATAATTTCATTGGGGTTATTTATTATTTTATTAGGATCAAGATAATTATTTCTATTTAAATTAGCAATAGCTTTTTCTACATTGCTCCAGTTTGTATTTTGCGTAAGAACAGCGCCTACAGCAATTTCGTAACGATGTTTGTTGGTAAGTTTTGCGGTATTATACGTAGGATGGATATCACCGTCAATTGTGGTTGGCCACCAATGCTGCGGTCCATAGGTTTCATATAAACGATAATAAATTTCTAATATTTTCATTGAAAGAATGGGGATTTCATTTGGTTTTTCAGTATAATATTATTTGCTTTAAACCTGCAAATGAGGCTATTGTAAAATCTGCTAATTCTGAAAAAGATTTTTTTCTTGAATTAGAAAAAAAACAGGTAAAAGTTCCTGCATTTTTCCCACATATAATATCATCACGATAATCACCTACCATTAGTACATCTTCTGGTGAAAGGCCCCATTGTTTTAATATATAATTTATTGGAGCCGGATCGGGTTTTACTGGATTAAATTCCCTTGTTAAAACCGGCTCAAAATCAATATCTATAAGAGAAAGAACTTTTTCTGCACTGGCCATCGAGTTTCTTGTAATAATGCTCATTTTTATATTTGCTGCTGCAAAGGTGGATAAAACAGAATTAACATCCGGTTGCAACTTAGTATTCTTGAGAGCTTTTTGCTCAAATTCTTCAATAATGTCTAAGTGACGCTTCTTTTGCTCCTCATTATATGAAGATAAAACACCCAATAAATCCTGTTCAGGTAATACACCAAGAACATCTCTAAGTTCAGCAAAATCTATTGATGGAACGGTTAATGTACCATCCATATCAAAGATTATTCCTTTAAATTTTCGCTTATGCATAATCATCTACAGTTTATTAATAAAAAATATTTAATTTAACATAATATAAAGTAATACAGATTGAGAAAATTAACAATTTGATAATTGATTTCTTTGCTTGGAAAGGCTTTATTTAGGCAGATATTAATGTTACAATAATCAATTGAAAAAGCCTTAAGATGTTATATTTTAGAGGACAGGAGTTTCGATCGTTTAATATTTATTTTTAGAGTATCTGATATTATGATATTTAATTTAACGAAAAAAAATATTATTGCCTGCAAACCTTGCTTTGTGTATGGAGTTATTGCAAATATAAGAGGAATGATAAAAAGAAGTTTCTCTAATTTTGATGCAGTAGTTTTTCAAAATAGCAGAGGCTTGCATACCTTGTTTCCAAAAGAAGATATCGACGTATTATTTGTTGATATTGAAAACAGTATATGCAAAATACTTGAAAACGCAAAACATTGGCACATCAATTTTAAAGCCAAAAATGCTGTATGTATTGTTTGTCTTCCTAGTGGCAATGTAAAGCAAAATAATATTGAAATAGAAGATATATTGGACTTAAATGCGGAAATAACTAGAGCCAAAAAAATACAGTTTAAGAAAATAAAATCATTAATTGAGTCAGCCCCAAAAACAGCTATTTCCAACACAAAAACAAATTAATCTTATTTTTATTATATTATCTTCCCAAAAAAATAAATATCCACTTTTTATATACGATTTTTTTCTTGTGCAATTTTCAGGGTTTTTATTAATTTTTCAGTAGGTAATCCAATAATATTATTTTTTGAACCTTCGATTTTTTCAACTATCATGCTGGCGTGTTCTTGAATTGCATAAGCGCCGGCTTTATCCATTGGATTAATTAATGAAAAATATTTCTGGATAATATCACTATCAATTTTTTTGAATACTACTAGGCTAGTTTCTATAAACACACAATTTATAAAATCTGCCTTTCTGATCAGACATACACCAGAAATCACCTTGTGCTCTCGACCCGATAAGCTTAATAAAATCTGTTTGGCATGCTCTAAATTTTCTGGTTTCCCAATAATTTCTCCCTCGATAGAAATTATTGTATCAACACCCAGTACAAGGTTTTCAGGATATAATTCAGCAACAGCAGCAGCTTTTGCCCGTGCTAAAATAAAAGGGACAAACTGGGGATAAATAGCGAGACTATTTTCATCAACATCTGCAGGATGGCTAATAAAGCTTACGCCCATCTCTTCTAAGAGATCAATTCTACGGGGTGATTTTGAGGCTAAGATTAACATTATACCGGAGGTATTTTTATTTTAGGTTTATCGCCATAGGTTTACCTGCCCTTGAAGTGCGGTTAAACTTTTGGAATTTCTCATCCAAGATAAATCTTGTTTTTGCTTGTCCCGCCATTTTATCTCGGCGAAGCTTCATGCGAAGACGGAAGCCTTTGGCGAAGGCGGATCTTTTTTACTTCTGTTCAAGTTAAACTTGTTTTTGTCTTTTTATTTTGTCACGTTGTTTAATCTTGTTGGCTATGAGCAATTTAAGGAGCAAATTCCTATACACTTGAAATTACAATTACGTTGATTATTAAGAAGTTAAAAAGCAAATTCCTGTACACTTAAAAAATCGGATTACCAGGCAAGTGGCAGTATCCTATTTTTTGCTAAATCCCCAACAAAAACAGTAGCATAAGTCTTTAAAAACTTTATTCCAAGCTAGATGTTTTCAAATTAGTTTGAGTTAACTTTTCGCAATAATATATCTATTTTACTAATAGAGCTAATTCCAAGATTTTTGTTCAAAGAGTTAAAAATTTTATCGCGTATTGTAGAAATTAAATTAGGAAAATCTACATCTTTGCTTTCAAGTTCAGCAATTAATTTTATATAATATTTTGATTTTCTCTTATAAAGCACTGATTTAGAGAATTTAATCCCGTCAAACTCACATTCCAAAGCACGGATTAAATCTGATATAGCTGCAGAAGAAATAAAAAGGGCACCATCTCCACCACCAGTATTAACTCCCTGGCAACGGCGACGTTTGGGATTTAAAAATATAATTAGTAACCTTAATATTACTAAAATAACAAATAAGGTAACTGCTCCAATAATAAGTCCCCGTTGAAATCCAGGCAAATAATAACCTATTTCGTTTAGTAACCTCTGCAAATAAACATCCATTTTCAATTCCTTTTTTAAAAAGCTATAAAGCATTTATTTTAGAAATGCTCTATATTATTTTATATTAGAAGTTATAAGCTATTCTGTTTCTTCCGACTCTTCTGTACTTTCTTCCTCCACCACTTCCTCTACAAGATCCTCTACGCCACGAATATATACATTTACCTGTGAAACAGTAATCCCTGCAATTTTTTTCACTTCGTCGATAATTGTAGCTTGAATCTGCAATGCAAGAGACGGTATATTTTCTCCGTAGGCTGCAATAATATTTACCTCAACAGTGGCAATATCATTAGCCAGTTTTATACTTATTGCACTATCGCTACTACTTTTCTTAGTGCCGAGAAGTTCGGCAATGCTGTCCGAAAGGCTGCTCCCTGCCAAACGTATAACCCCCTTCTCAGAGTTAGTTGCATTTTTTACTACAGAGGCAATAACGCTCTCATGAAGTCTTACTGCTCCCCGCTCATTTTGGCTTTCAAGGCCAAAGGGCATACTGAATTGAGCTCTACTGTCTTTTTCCTTCATAAAATCAGTCCTCACTAATTTTCAGTTTTACATATTCAATCTAATCAGCTTTTTCTATTTCCTGTATTATAACATCTATCTTAGCTACGGTTAGCCCAGTAATACGTTTAACTTCATCAGAAACTGTATTTTGAACTTTTGCTGCTATTTCCGGAATATGCTCACCATATAGCATGTTTACTTTTACCTCTGCTGTAAGAATATTTCCAGTAATATTAATTGCAATTGCCCTATCAGATGTTTTTTGACTTCCAATCAAATTTGCGATGCTATCAACAAAAGTTCTCCCGGAAAGTTTCGTTACACCCTCTACAGAACAAACTGCCTTTTTAATAACTTCAATTATTACATTTTCATAAATTTTTATAATGCCGTATTTATTGCTATTTTCTATGATGTTAGAGCTGGCCGGAACTTTTCCCGGAGCTTTTTTGGTTTTCTTTTCCTGTTTTATCGCCATATCTCATCTCTCCTTTTTTATTGCTACACGATAGACCTTTTGGCTTCCAGTTACCACGTTCATTTTAAAAATTTTTTAGATGAATTACTTATTTTTTTGTTTTTTTGGGGTCTGTAGCAAGAAAATCATCAATTATTGTCTCTATATAACCAGTATCATATTTACCTTTTTTGAAATCTGGACGGCTCAATATAAATTTAAGTATGGGAATAGTTGTTTTAACTCCGGAAATATAAAATTCATCAAGTGCTCTTTGGCAACGCGCGATAGCTTCTTTTCTATTATCTGCAAATACAATAAGCTTAGCAATCATGCTATCATAATATGGGGGGATTTTATAGCCACTATAAACATGGGTATCAATACGAACACCAAATCCGCCCGGTTGAATAAAAGTATCTACAAGGCCTGGCGAAGGGGCAAAATTATAGAAAGGATCTTCGGCATTAATCCGACATTCTATAACATGACCACTAAATTTAATATCTTTTTGTTTTAGTTTTAGTTTTTCTCCAGCAGCAATCCGAATTTGAGTTTTGATCAGATCTATCCCGGTTAACTGTTCTGTTATTGGATGCTCAACCTGAATTCTTGTATTCATTTCCATAAAATAGTAGTTGCCATCTTCGCAAAGAATAAATTCTACAGTACCTGCACTTGAGTAATTAACAGCCTCTGCTGCTTTTACCGCTGCGGCTCCCATAGATTCGCGCAACTTAGAACTTAATACAGGAGAATGAGTTTCCTCAATTAATTTTTGATGCCTTCTTTGTATGCTACAGTCTCTTTCACCCAAATGTACAATGTTTCCATGTTTATCTGCTATAATTTGGAATTCAATGTGTCTTGGGTTTAGAATATATTTTTCAATATAACAGTCACCATTGCCAAAGGCACCTTCTGCCTCAGCCCGCGCTGCGTGAAACCCCTGAATTAAGGATGCATTGTTGTGTGCTACGCGCATTCCCCGTCCACCGCCGCCAGCAGTGGCTTTAACTATAACGGGATAACCAATTTCATTAGCAAGCTTTTGTGCTTCTTTTTCATCGGCAATTAATCCTTCACTCCCAGGCGTAACCGGTACACCAGCTGCCCGCATTTTTTTTCTGGCAGAAGCTTTATCGCCCATTCCAGTTATTTGATCTGGTTTTGGGCCTATAAATTCAATATTGCATGATTCGCATATTTCTGCAAAAGCAGCATTTTCAGCCAGAAAACCATAACCTGGATGAATCGCGTCAACATCACAAATTTCCGCGGCACTGATTATCTGTCTGTAGTTTAAATAACTTTCACTTGAAGGAGCGGCACCAATACATACTGCTTCATCTGCAAGCTGCACCGGCAAACTTGTTGCGTCAGCTTCAGAATACACAAGTACACTTTTAACTCCCAACTCTTTACATGCTCTAATAATCCGAAGAGCAATTTCTCCACGATTTGCTATTAATATTTTTCCAAACATAATTTATTTCCAATACTGTCAAAATATTTACTCAAGAACAAATAAAGGGCAACCATATTCTACTGATTGTGCGTTTTCTACTAAAATTTCTTTAACAACGCCTGATTTTTCAGCTTTGATTTCATTCAAAACTTTCATTGCTTCAATAACGCATACAACAGACTCAGCTTCAACCTTATCGCCAATTTTTACAAAAGGTTCCGCATCTGGACTCGACGCCCTATAGAATGTTCCTACAATAGGTGAGTCAATCGTGGTTTTTTTAGCTGTGGTAGCTGCTGCTGCTTCACCTGGAGCATCAGCTACTGGAGCTGCTGGCATAGCGACTGGGGCAGCCATAGAAACCTGGGGCTGCGCAATAACCTGCTGTACAGGGCCAGCAATATCTCTTCTTAAACAAAGATGCATATTATCCGCCTCAACCTTAAACTCTGAAAGATTATGCTTTGCCATTAATTCTACGATCGTTTTAATTTCATCAAGTTCCATAAAACATTCTCCTTATTTTTATATTTTACTTATTATTTTAAATAATGCCTGTAATGCCAGTACATACCCGTCAACACCTAAGCCGGTAATTTGACCTATACAGGCTGCAGCTGTAACAGAATGTGTTCTAAACTCTTCTCTTTTATAAATATTACTGATATGGACTTCAATCGCTGGAATTTGTACTGCTTTCAACGCGTCATAAATAGCAATACTTGAATGCGTGTATGCTGCTGGATTAATTATTATACCGTTATACTTTTCTATAAAGGAAGATGTTATTTTATCTATAATTTCTCCTTCATGATTGCTTTGAAAAAAAATGAGTTCTAGACTACTATTCAACCCAGATGCTTTTTTTATCAGATTATTTTCGATTTCTTTTAGCGAAGTTTTTCCATACACATCTACTTCTCTTTTGCCGAGAAGTTGCAGATTCGGTCCATTTAAGATAAGTATCTTCATTGCAATAACCTGAAATATTTACAAGTTAAATAATCCAGTCAGCAATCAATCATGTTGTCTAACTGGGAGGACTTGTTTTTACTGTTTTCTTTTATTGAGAGAATATAATATTTTTGCCTATCAACAAGTTAAAAAGCAAATTTATATATTTTAAATAATTATATAGCATAATCGAAAATATCGCTATTCTATTACAGTATTAATATTGTTATTTTTTGGGTTTAAAAGGAAGCTCTGTCAAAGATATTGACTGAGGCACAATAAGTTTTTCCATATTTTTAACCATTGTTGCCTTTTCTGAAGCTGTCAATGATTTTTCTGACACATCAGAATCATCACCGCTAAACCAGAAAAATAGTCCTGAGATAACACCCAAAAATACAATAATTGAAAAAACTATTGCTGAAATTTTTAAAATTGCTTTAATTTTATCTTCATCTTTTTTATTGGCCTGTTTCGTTTCCTGTAAATCCTGAAGTATAGACTCAGATACTATTTTATTTTTGTTATTATCAGAAGACTTTAATAGGCTTAATGCTTTAGCTACATCTATTTCATACAAGGAAGACAGTTTTTTTACGTAGGCCTTTACATAAATTAATGGAGGAGTATTTTTAAAATCATCTCGCTCTAATGCTTCAATATAATGAAGATTAAGCTTTGTAGTCATTGCAACCTGGCTCATGCTGTATCCGGATTTTACTCGAGCTTCCTGAAGATATATTCCAAGTGAAAGATGCAACAATGAAGCGTCCTGGGTGCATGTTTTTTGATTTAAAGACGAACCTTTGGATTTCGTTGACTTAATAGCTACAGTTTTTTTTAGCAATTTATTAACTGTACTGCTAGTTTGTGAAGACTTTTTTTTAGCTTTTTCTGGTTTAGATTCAACATTAAAGTTTTTTAATTTGGTCGCAGGCTTGACTGCTTTGTCTTCCTTGTATCCTTCAAACAGCGGTAAACTATTGTCATTCAAGTTTTTAATCTTAACTTTGTTTTTATAGTTTGTCATTTTTTTTATTTTTTTATTTTTTTATTTTATTTTTAGTAAAGTTAAAAAGGAGATTTTCATACAGCAAATATATTTATATACAAAATATACTGTTTTTTTTTAAAAACAACACAAAACCCATTTTTGCTATTTTAATTTTCCTCGGTGCCTACAAATATTTCACGACGCGCACTTCCTATTTGCGGGCCTATAACTCCTCTTGATTCCAGAATATCGATTATTTCTGCTGCACGGTTATAACCTATCTTTAATCGCCTCTGAAGATAGCTTGTACTTGCTTTTCGTTCTCTGCTGATTATATCAATAGCTTGCTGAACTATATCATTGTCCATACCGTACTCGTCATTGTCATCCTCTGATGCAGAACCTTCTTCAAGAAAAGAATCTGTCGTTTCTACATCCGGCTGCGTTATTACTTTTGTATCAAAATTCTGTTCCACTTGTACAGAACAAAATGATACAACATCATCTATTTCATTATCAGATACCAGAGCTCCTTGGATACGGTCAAGCTTGGCACTTCCAGGTGGAATAAAAAGCATATCCCCCATGCCTAACAATGATTCAGCGCCTTTATGATCTAATATAACCCGACTGTCAACAACTGAAGTAACTCTAAATGCGATACGGGTTGGCAGATTTGCTTTTATAACACCGGTAATAATTTGAACACTAGGACGCTGTGTTGCAAGCACCAAATGAATTCCAACAGCTCTGGCTTTCTGTGCTATTCTGGCAATTAAAGTTTCAACATCCGCTTTGGCAATCATCATAATATCAGCCAATTCGTCAATAATAATGACTATAAAGGGTAAATGGTCAGGAATTTTATTACCTTCATCATCCAATAATGCTTCAGAAGCAATTTGCCTTTCATTAAACGCTTTCAGATTTTTCACTCTAACTTTTGCTAAAATTTTATATCTTTTTTCCATTTCATTAATACACCAGCGCAATGCTAGAGGTACTTTTTTAGGTTCGTTTACAATAGGAGTAATAAGATGTGGTAGTTTTTTATACATTTCAAATTCAACGACTTTTGGGTCTACCATAATTAAGCGTAATTCTGCAGGAGAAAACTTAAATAACAAGCTCATTATCAAAGCGTTTATGCAAACACTTTTCCCGCTACCGGTGGCCCCAGCTATCAATAAATGCGGAGCACGGGCTAGGTCAGTTATAACAGGTTCTCCTGCAACATCTTTACCTAACACGATAGGAATTTCACCTGAATTCCTATCCCACATCCTTGACATTAAAACATTTTTTAACGGAACTAAAGAAGAGGACCTGTTAGGAACTTCAATTCCTACAGCATCTTTCCCGGGAATTGGAGCCAAAATACGTATACTTTCAGCTTTTAGATCAAGCTTAATATTAGCTTCCAATGAACTTATTTTCTGCACTCTTACGCCGGGAGAAGGGACAACTTCCAGCCTGGTAACTCTTGGACCTGTGACTGCATCTGTCACTTTGGCTTCAATTCCAAAACTATTTAAGGTATCCTGAAGGGTTTCTTTTGCTTCTCTGATAACTTCCCTGGAATCACCTTTGACTTCAGCCAGGTCTTTCAATAGTTTGACTGGCGGTAATTTGTATGCTGATTTTTTTCTCACAAGGGGGGGGATCGTCGAAACTGTAGACTTTTTTTGAGCCTCATTCACAGATTTTTCGATTTTTCTTTTCCCTGCCAATAACCCCTTATCCAGCGTTTCAAGCTCAGGCTGTTCGAATTCTTCACGATTTTTTTGTCTTCGCTCTTCTATTCTTTTTCTGGTTTTTTCCAGCGCAATTATTGGTTCAAAGTTATCGCTTTGATTCTTTTTTCTTCTAAAACAAAATAGGAATCTGTAGCAAAAACGAAGAGTTTCAATTTTCCACAAAAAAATAGTTCCAATGCTTAAAAACCCCACCCCCACAACAGCAGCCCCTACTGTTCCGGTATAACGTCTTATCAAGCCAGCTTTACATTCAGGCGGAGCAGCCAAAAACTGTCCAATTACCCCACCCGAAAGAACATAATATGGAGAATTTGTAGTTCCAATGCCTAAGTAATCTGCAGCTGTTACAAAATATTGTGGCCACATTCCAAGCAGCATAGAAACCCCTATTATTAAAGAAATAACAGAAAGAAAAAAACTTTTCCGCCTATAATAAGGATTCGAAAAAAATGCCTGAACTGAACAAACTAAGAAAAGCAGGGAGTATATGTATGCACCAAGCCCAAAAAGAAAGAACATGCTCCCAGATAAAAATGCTCCTATTAGCCCGATCCAATTTTGAATCTGGCCTTCTCTTCCCCCATTTAATATACTTAAGTCACTGGGATTTTGAGAAACGAGGGATAAAAACAATAAAACCGCAAGTAAAACAAAAATTATTTTCCAAAATATTGTCTCTGCCTTTTTGTCAGTTGACTCTATTTTTAGTTTTTTAACTTTCTGTTTTTTCCCTAGCATAATATACTCACTACGAATTTACTGGTTCACGGAGCTTTACCACGACTAACTATGCATTAGCATGTTAGGGGTAATTGTCTCATTTATTCGCTATTAGACTTTAGAATAAAGGTTAAAATGATTGATAAAAATCAAAAGAATAAGGAATTCTTTACTTATTTTTTCCTGAGATTCCCAAAAAACCTTTTAGTGGAACATTTAGCTATTTTATAAATATCGTTTTCTTCAATTTTCACAATTTTCATTTCGCGTTTAGCATTTTTAAAGGAATCTGAAGCATGTGCCGTATTAACCATTACATTTGTTCCGAAATCTCTTCTAATTGTTCCGCCTGGGGCTTTAGTTGGATCGGTTGGCCCTAAAACAGCTCTTATTTTTTCGACTGCATCTTCTCCCTGATAGATAAGGATTAAACACTTCACTATGCCAGGAGCAGCTAGCTTAGCAGGAGAACATTTTTCAGGCCTGGTCCCTGACATAAATTCCACAAGCTGTGAAAACTGATCATCTGCAAATTCATAACCAACTGATTCTGTCAAAATATTGCATACAGACTTTTCAAGGGATATTTTAAGCATTTTTTCCAGTCTTGCTTTGGACTGTTCTCCAATTTTAGGCGCCAGCTTTTCCCTTAAAACATTTTTTACCGGACCATAGAATTCCAATGCTTCTTTTACAGACATATGATATAATTTACAACCTACAATGCGAAGGCCTGTTTTACTGAGCATGTCAATAATATTACCGGGCCGTGAACTGGGGTAACGCCAATTATCAGGCTTGATTATTACAAGAGTTCGTTTTTCATTGTTCTCTCCGCTCAGCAGAGGTTTATCAATAATATTAGGTTGAGAATGCATAAAATCAGTAAATACATTAAGGGTTTTCTTCCAACCTTTAAGAAGAGGCGCGACAATAACAGCAGGTTCAAAATAACGGACAGAGCCATCATTGTTTAACACATAATCGGAATAAGTATCTCTAATAGTTTCACCTGTTCTTATCCCGGAACGGAGCCTACCAACTATATCATAAATTTTTTGACGAGAATTTTCTCCGCTAAAAAGCAGCAGCATTAATCTATGATATTTACCTTTATGCGGAGCAAAGTTTTCTCTCACATAAGAGCTTAATAGCTTTGCTATATTCTCGCTCTCTTCTGGCTCTGCTTCTTCAATGCTCTGTGCATATTTTTCTATAAATTCTTCGGTTGGTGCCAACATTCTTGCTCCGACAAATTCAAGATCTGTCCTAGAAAGAAGCCTGGCAATAACACCACCAGTACGAGATTTTTGTATTGTGTAGGGTGTTATCAATACGTATGCAAGTTCCTGTGCCATTCCTTGTTCCTTATTGTCATATAAAAAATTAATCTAAAGTGTCAAAAAACTCTTTTAATGGGATTATTTTCTTCATTGCTTCTACATTACATCCGGTCATATACAATCCATTCTCTACGTCTCCACTCCATGTTGCCAACAGTGCTTTTGCGATACAAAAAGGAGCTTTTTCCGGGTTACAGGTTCTTAGACATCTGTACGGACAACCAAATTTTTCTCTTTTCCCTGCAAGAATACGTTTTACAAGAGGTGATTTGAGAACTCTAACGGGTAAGCCAACAGGACTTTTTATTACAACAACATCCTCAGATGTAGCATTAATGAAAACCTCTTTGCTTTTTATATCCAGTCCTGCTTCTTCGGTTGTTATAAAGTATGTACCTATCTGAACACCGTTATACCCCATTTTAAGATTTTCTTCAATATCAGCACGAGAGCTGGCTTTACCCGCAGCAATAATCGGAATATCGTACCCAAAATCATCCAAAATTTCTTTTACTTCTTTATACAAAACTTTCAGGGAACAGGCTTCAGGATCAGCAAGCTGATCAAGAGAAAATCCTAAATGGCCTCCGCAGAGCGGACCTTCAACAATAATAGCATCAGGAGCTCTATTGTATTTTCTTTTCCATGCAGACAAAAGAAGCTTTAAAACTCTACCTCCCGAAACTATAGGTATTATTGCGACATCTGCATCTCCTACATACTCCGGCAATGAAATAGGTATTCCGGCACCTGATAAAATAAAATCGATGCCTTCTTTAACTGCGGCTTTAACTATTTCTCCATAATTGGAAAGAGCAACCATAACATTAATTCCCAGTGGTCCCTTTCCATTTGTTAATTCTCTAGCTCTTTGAATTTCTTCTAATAAAACTCGGTTTGATTCATTGACAAAATCTCTTTTTGATTTTTCTATATCTCCTAGGCCAACACTGGCAATAGTTCCCATGCCACCAAGTCTTATTGTTTCTGCTGCTAATGTTGAATTACCAACTCTAACTCCCATACCTGCCTGAATCACAGGATATTTAATTTCAAAATTTCTTATTTTGAGCTTAGGTAGCTTCATATTGTTTCCTTGTTCTTAAATATATTTATTTACGTATATGCATCAACCTCAATCTGGTCATCGAAAGATCAAAATAAGATTCCGGTTTACACTAAAATACTGTAAGCTCAAAATATAATTTATTAGCTATAAAACTGCTAACCTTAGTGTAACTATCTAAAATCGTTATAATCTTGTAATTAATAGAGCATTAAATATCAAAAATTAAATGACTAAACAGTAATTGATAAGCCTATTGTAGGTACTTTTTCAGGGAATCTTTCCAGCAAGAACGTTCAAAATTCAAAATTCTATCTATTTTAGAACAATCCAACCGGGAATTTAGCGGTCTTTCTGCTGGGGTAGGAAAAACAGAAGAGGAACATGGAACAATTTTTTTCTTAATGCCTAAAATATCAAAAATGGCACAGGCAGCTTCATATCGACTTACATATCCATTTGCTGCAAAATGATAAAGCCCTTGAGCCTTATTTTCAATAAAGGCTAAAATCGCCATTGCAACATCTGTAGTAGAAGTGGGGCTGCCAAACTGGTCATTAACCACCTTTAATTCGTCTAACCTGGAAGCAAGTGATAATATTTTACTAATAAAGTTATCACCGTTTACACCGTATGTCCATTCTATTCTTATGACAGCATGCTGTGCGCCAGACTGCTTTAATAAAAGCTCTCCTTCAAGTTTGCTTTTTCCATATACACCTAGCGGATTTGTACAGGATTCCTCATTAAGCGGTTTAATAGAACTATCTCCAAATACAAAATCAGTACTAATATGTATCAGATATTTTTGGGCTTTTGCTACATATTTTCCTAATTTTCCTACAGCTTCCGCATTTACAGCATAGCATTTTTTAATATCTGATTCGGCTTTATCTACAGCAGTATAAGCAGCACAATTAACAATAATATCCGCATAATTAACAATTTTTTGCAAATCCGCATCTATAGTAATATCATAATCCGGACGGCAGAAAATATCTGGCTTAAATCCTTTGGATTTTAGCAGTAATAATAAATCCTTCCCTAACATCCCACGGCCACCGATAATTCCGATTTTCATAATAACGCCTTTACTCAAGATAAGTCTTGCTTTTTTATCTTTTTGTTTTGTTGCGCGGCTAAACCTTGTTGATTATTAACATGTAAAAAATAGGAGCTTAGTTTAGTTCAATGGTTTTCGGCAAAATAAGCCATCCTATATTCCCTCTTAAGCAGTACTTCATTAATTGAGGTTTACTTGCAAAAGGAAGGAGGTTCAATAGCCAATGATAAAAATTATAATGTCCGATAATTGGGGGAGCAATTTGAAGCGTGGGGTTGAAACTATAGATCTGATCTAATACTTCCACTTGTTTTTCTTTAGGTAGTTCTGTAAATTTATTATAAAAAGCAGCACAGATGTAGTATAAGTTTTCACCAGTCATTCCAGCAGTATAGTCACCCAAAGGTGAATCTTGATGATTTTTTAACTCGTAAAGCACGCTATCCTGAGGGATCTTTTTTAATTTTTCAAGAGTTTTTATGGATTTATTTACTTTTTGCATATAAATGCATACAAAAACATATAATTCTTTCAGATGTTTTTTAATTTCAGAATTAATATTCAAGGTATCAATATAGCTGTTTATTTTAAAATAAGTTTCTCTTGCATCGACAATAGAATTATATTTACCTGCAGATAGATATCCATCTAAGCTGTATATATTTTCAGCAAGTGCTCTGAAAAAATATTTTGAAACAGCTGATTCTTTCCTTAAATTCGGATATTTTTTACTAATTAAATCTTTTATTAGTATTTGATATTCATTAACGGATAAACCTTCTGCAAAGTCAATTCCTTTAGAAATATGTTTTATTGGAACATTTGAATAATTCCACAAATCTTCATGTCTATCAGACTCTTTAAAATAGTCTATATATTTGCCTTTAGAAGCCTCTGCTCCTTTTCCTCTGGATTTTATCCTTTTAGAACCTCTTTTCTTACCCAAGCTTAATGAACCCGATTGGGTACCGGAAGAATAGGTATTATTTGCAGAAAACATTCTATCTTCAAGAAGAATATAAAAAAGACAAAAGAATGTTAATAATGTGAAAAAAGACGACTTATAGCAGATGCTTTTCCTGTTATACTGTTTTAAAATATTTTTTTTCTGTATGTGCATATTTATTTAACTTTCTTTTTATTATTGCCTACCTATAATTTTATCATTTTAAATAGAATTCACAAGGTTATTGTATCGATATTCTATATGATTTTGGCTTTTATCTTTAGCTTCCAGGTTAAATCTGCTGTGAAATTGATGTTAATGTTTTCTTAGGTTATTTGTAATTATGGTATAATACAGTACAATTTAACTTCTAGTTTGAAAGATATCGCTCAAAAAAAACGATATCAAGTTAAACTTGTTTTATTGTTTTCTTCTTACAAGAAATATGATATTGTGTAGTTTTAAGTCAAAAAATTAAATTCAATGCTAGTTAAATTATGAATTTCATTACAGAACTATTTTTAGCCTGGCGCTATTTCAAACCAAAACGAAATGCTGTTTCAGTTATTACACTGATTTCTGTTATAGGTGTTGGTTTAGGGGTTTGTGTTTTAATGGTGGTCCTTTCCATTATGACAGGCTTTACCGATGAAATTAAAACTAAACTTCTAGATGTAAATCCTCATATATCAATAAGAACTCCATACAGAGGATATATTCAAAATCCCGAAAAACTCATTAAAAAAATCGATTCATTCGGCGCCAAAGCAATTCCTGTGACCTATGGAGAAGTTCTTGTTCAAAAAGACGATCAAATTATCCCCTTAAGTTTGATAGGAATTGATGCTAGCCGGGAACCTAAAAATAATTTTATTACGAGGGGCCTTATTAATGGAAAAGCTTCCCTCAACACTCCGGGTGATATCCTTATAAGCTATGTTCTTGCCAATAAATTAGGATTATATCCAGGCTCAAAGATACTTGTTCATTCTCCAGGCAGATTGAAGAATATGGTCGACATTGCGAGTAATGGCCAAATTACAGAGAAGAAAAATAAAGAAATTTATCTGCCAACTGAATTTACAGTAACAGGTATATTCAGTGTTGGAGATTACAACTATGACTCAAGAACAATAATAACAAGTCTTGATGATGCAGATGACCTATTTGGATATCCATGGGGTGCTGCAACAATGATATCAGTAAAAACAAAAGATCCTTTTAATATAACCCCGATTTATGAAAAAATTACAAGTGCTTTTCCAGGCTATGAAATACTTACTTGGAAACAAACAAACAAGCAATTTCTGAATGTTCTGGCAGTTGAAAAGAACATGATGTTTTTTGTATTGATATTTATAGTTCTCGTTGCTGCATCAAGTATTACAAATACCCTTATTACTGTTGTAGTTCAAAAAACCAGAGAAATTGGTCTTTTGAGAGCGCTTGGAGCCAGCTCAATAACTATTATGAGAGTATTTATTTTGCAGGGATTTTTTGTTGGTTTTGTAGGCACCTGCTTTGGACTGCTACTTGGTGGAATAGTAATACATTGGAGGATGAGTATTCTCAATATTCTTTCAAGTATATTTCATATAGAAATATTCCCCAAGGAATTCTATATGTTAAGCGAACTACCAGCTTCTGTTGTGCCCAGAGATATCATATTTATTATATTATGCACCATTATTCTATGCACCCTTGGAGCAATAATTCCGGCATATAGAGCTGCTAAACTTGATCCGGCAAAGGCTTTGCGTTATGAATAACACAGATCATGAAAAATTTTTATCT
>CAZVCD010000043.1:0-16066 GCA_964625675.1 uncultured Victivallales bacterium
GCCTGTTTGATAATTGGTATCAAGGGAACACAAGCGCACAGATTTTATCGTCCGATTTTGAATACGGTTATTTTTTGTGTTTTTTTAATTCCTCCTCTGACATGTGAAGAGTAATTGAAGAGGGGACGAAATTTCGGATATCTTCCAAATGAGAGCCTTTCAAACGCACCCCAATTGATGCAATAAGAATCAAAATGCATAAATAGTCTTTTATATGCAAAAAAAACTACTCAGGTTTTTAAAATTGTAAAAATATCTGTAATTAAAGAAAACGAAAAGGACTATTCGCCTTACTATAAGCAAGTTATCACCTGTCAATGATCTGACGCTATAGAATAAAAGATACAATAAATATCTTTTAAAAGCTATATGCGAAATTATTTTGTGTTATCAATCAGATAATAAGCATGTTAGGTTAACGCGACCACGTTTTGAGCTAATTTAAAGAGTCCAGTCAAAATATACTTTTTTGGACTTTTTTATTAATATTGAAAATTATCTGTATAGATTTTGTAAACATAGTTTACTGAATATATACTATTTACGTTTATTCTTTCTTTAGGAAACAAATTTTGTGGGTTTAATGATAAATAGAATCAATAGTTGGAGGTATATAAATGAGTGCAGCAATAGCTAAATTGATTTTTTTGATAATTACTTTACCATTTATATTTTCTGGGTGTTCTTCAAGTAATAGTAATATTAAAACTTTTGCCGAGAATTCTTCAGATTTGCAGAGAATGTTAGATAATAAGTGGAATGAATATACAACGGGAAAGACAAATATTAAGGGTGGGATAGCATTATACATCATTTCTCCAAAAGGAAATTTTTTTCAAACTTCAGGTATGGGTAAAGGCATATTAGAAAATATCCATTTTCGTGCAGCAAGTAATACTAAAACTTTTACAGCTGCCGCTATTCTATTATTACAACAGCAGAATAAGCTAAATATTGATCATAAAATTACGGACTTAATACCAAATACTTCTACACCATATGTCCCAACCAGTCCGAATTATAAAATTCCATATAAAAGTCAAATTACTATACGACAACTACTAGAGCATAGAGCAGGAGTCTTTGATATTAACAATAATGACATCCCTTTAACATCTAATGCCAGTTATGCTGGGAAAAGATATCCTAACTATATTATTGATAAATTGGGACTCACCGATCATACCTTCACATTTGATGAATTAGTAGGTGTGGTAGCTCTTAATAATCTTTCTTTTTTCCCACCTGATAAAAAATTTCATTATTCTGATACCGGATATTCAATTTTAGGCAAAATTGTGGAAAGGGTATCAGGTCAAAGCTATAATCAATTTATTACAGATAGTTTTTTAATCCCAAATAAGCTTAAAAATACGAGTTTCCCTTACCTTGGTTCTGATCAATCTCTTCCTATGCCAGCTTCCGAAGCATATATATATGACGACGATACTATACATACTGTAGATAAACTTAATGTATCAGTCAATGTAGCTGAAGGGAATCTGATTACTACACCTAATAATCTTGCTACCTGGGGAGCTTTATTGCTAAGTGGAAATGCTGGCTTAAATCAAGATCAAGTAGATCTAATGACTCAATATAAAGCAACTGGTGATAATCATAAATATTATGGTTTAGGTTGTATTTATACTCCAGGGCTTGGTTATGGACATAATGGCGGTATAGAAGGAACTCTTACCGTTCTTCGTTATAATCCTGATGATAAAGTTACTGTTTTAATTTTTTCTTCAGTTTTTAATAACAATGATTTTTGGGGGCAAGGAAAATTTTTATATAAGGTTGGTTTTGCCGCCAGAGACGTTTTAGGGTATACAAACGTTCACTCACCGCAAGTTCGTTGACAACAAGGTGGTTATGAGAAATAGATTACCATAAATAAACTGACACTATAAGTTTTAATTTTAACGTGGTCGTGTTAAGATAAAGTATTTATAATAAACTTAGTATGTCTACTTTTTAAATCTAATTTTTAAGCTTTAAAAGATATTTTACATTACAAAGCTACGAAGAGCCTATAAGTCTTTAAGCAAATCTCCATATTATCAAGATAAACTTATTTTTATTGACATACCAATAAGCTCTTTGATTAATAAAAGCTTTGACAGAAAAACTTCGAAGTTTTTAGAAAAAGAAAAATAGTCGAGAGAATTGCTGTTTTTTTTAGACAAAATATTGCTTTTTGTATTAATATCCACTATTATTTTTTATATATTGTTGAAGCTTTTAAAGTTAAACTTAACTCCTTTCTCATGGTTCCTTTATGAAAAAAGATTACGAAAAAATAGGCATAAAAATATCAATAGTCGGTAGTTTCCTGTTTGTTATAAGCTCTATCATAATGGCGCTTATAGCAAAATCTCAAGCAATCCTTCTTGATGGATTGTACACATTTATTACTCTTATTATGGCCTTTATATCATTAAAAATAATAAAGATGGTAAAAACTCCCGAGACCAAAGACAGACCTTTTGGATATACGATCCTGGAGCCTTTTCTTAATCTTATAAAATGTTTTACAATACTTATGCTCTTAATTATGTTTTTTGTCACTAACGTACAGGAACTGTGCACCGGAGGCAGAATAATATCTCTGAACATGACGACCCTTTATATTTTTATATGCTTGTGTATCTATTTTATTATAATCTTTTTTCTTAAAAAATGTGAAAAAGAAACAAATTCAAGCATTCTCAGGCTGGAGGTAAAAAACTGGCGTATCGATACACTGCTTACATTTGGAATTGCCGTTTCCCTTGTAGTAGCCATTATTCTTTTCAAACTAGGCTATACTAAGATTTTGCCATATATTGATCCATCGGTAGTAATCATGATGACATTATTATCATTACCTGTTCCCCTGAGAGTATTTCTGAGAGAACTTAAACGACTTCTTTTGATTTCTAACGAAAACAACATCGATACCGATATTAGAAATCAAATACAGTCTATTATATCTAAATATGGTTTAACCGATATTCATATTTGGGCACTTAATAGCGGAAGAACCAAATACTTTTTTTTATATTTGGCTTTGAACCAAGACCAGATAACAATTAACTATCTTGATAAAATCAGAAGTGAAATATTCCATGAGCTGGCAAAGCTTTATCCAATGTTCTGGGCTGATATTATATTCACTAAAATAAGCCCAGAAGAACCTTTTCCGTATAAGGAAACATGCAAAATCCAAATAAAAAACGAAGAATAATATCCAAAGCATATGATAAATATGTTCGAAGCTACATGGAGCGAAGGCTATCTTTTCCCTGATGAACCGAAGGAAGTCTCGCCAGCATAATCGGCAATCAAACCCTGCGAAAGCTGAAACTGCTTGAGATCAAATGCGAAGCTGCACGATGTAGACAACCACATAACAATAAAATCCTTCTATATATCTGAAAACTTACTTTTTTTATATTTTTACATGTAATAATTGTAAACAACTTAAAAACGAATTCAAATTACTAAGTCTTTAAATTTTTGGTTTGTACAAGTATATTGTTATATACTAAAATCAACTGTTTATTTTAATAATTTCAAGTTAAACTTGTTTTTGTATTTTTTGCTTTGCCGCATTGCCAAATTTTCTTAATTCTGCGTAAGTTAAAAAGCAAATACCAGTACCTTTGAAATAATAAATAATACCTTACAATACAATGGAGGTTCTATGAATATTTTAGTCTGCATTAAACAGGTTCCGGGAACTTCGGAAGTTGAGGTTGATGAAGAAACCGGCGTTTTAAAAAGAGAAGGTATCGATTCCAAGATGAACCCCTTTGATCTTTACGCACTGGAAACGGCCATACGCATTAAGGAATCAAACAATGCAAATGTTTCAGTATTGACTATGGGACCTCCTCAGGCAACTGCTATTATTAAAGAAGCTTTTATGATGGGGGCTGACTCCGGAGCAATGGTTTCGGACAGAAAATTCGCAGGAGCAGATGTCCTTGCCACAGCCTATACATTGTCTCAGGGAATTAAAAAAATGGAACTCCCGGATTTGATCATATGCGGAAAACAAACTACAGATGGTGATACTGCACAGGTCGGTCCAGAAATAGCAGAATTTCTTGATATTCCCCATGTAGCATATGTTAACAAAATCGTAGAGACTAAAAATAGTTCCATAGTTATAGAAATGGAAATGGACAATACCATTGAAACTGTCGAAGTAAAATACCCATGTCTTATTACTGTAGACAAAGAGACAGGACAGCCCAGACTCCCCTCTTTCAAGCTTAAACTGGCTACTAAAGATAGAAATATACCTGTTTACAGCATAAATGATTTTTCAGATACAGATGAAGAACAATACGGTTTGAACGGTTCACCGACCCAGGTCATAAAAATATTTCCGCCGGAACAAAATACTGATCATGAAGTTTGGAAAGGAACCGGCGACGAGCTAACAGCCCGATTAACCAACAAACTTACAGAGTTAAAATTTATCTAATATGAGAACAGTTATTTTATCCACTAATTACACAAAGCACACTAATTATTTGTTGAGTTTCATAAAAATCAACAAATAAAGTATTTCAAATTTAAAAGAGGGTTTGTATAAATGTCAGAATTGACATATAAGTCGGAATCCTATAAAATAATCGGTGCCTGCATGGAAATTCACAAAGAACTTGGCATGGGATTTCTTGAAGCAATCTATCAGGAAGCATTAGCACATGAATTTACTTTGCAACACATACCTATGAACAAGAGATTGAACTTAAAATAATATATAAAAGTTACAAACTTAATAAGCATTATTTTGCTGACTTTATTTGTCACAACAAAATTATTTTAGAATTAAAAGCAGTTAGTAGCATAACAGGAAAACATGAAGCCCAGGTTCTTAATTATTTAAAAGCCTCTGGTTTTAAGCTTGGATTATTAATAAACTTTGGAACTAAAAGTTTATCTTATAAACGTTTAGTTCTTTAATAATTAGTGTATTTAGTGTAATTCGTGGATAAAAAGGGAGTTTTTTATGCCAAAAATATTAATAAATATTGAAAAAATCTCGAACATAAGAGATGCAATAAAATTATGCCCATTTGGAGCCATTGAGCAAGTGGGCAACTCGTTGCAAATAAATGCTGCATGCAAAATGTGTAACATATGCATTAAACAGGGCCCGAAAGGTGCATTTCAGCTTATAAAAGAAGAAAAAAAACAAATAGATAAGTCTCTATGGAAAGGGATCGCCGTATATATTGACCATTTTGATGGAAAGATTCATCATGTAACATACGAACTTATCGGCAAAGCAAAAAAAATGGGTGCAAAAATCAACCACCCCGTTTACTGCCTGTTTGCCGGCCATAATATAAAAGGCGAAGCATCTGAACTTCTTCATTGGGGTGTAGATGAAGTGTTTGTATATGATAAACCAGAACTTAAAGAGTTTAGAATAGAACCATACACAGCCGTTTTTGAAGATTTTATAAACAAGACAAAACCTTCCATTGTATTAGTCGGCGGTACAAATATCGGTCGTTCACTCGCACCCAGAACCGCAGCCCGTTTTAAAACCGGTTTGACAGCAGACTGTACTATACTTGATATACAGAACAATACAGATTTAGACCAGATTAGACCTGCTTTTGGTGGTAATATAATGGCACATATCCGTACCCCAAACCATCGTCCTCAATTTGCCACTGTCAGATACAAAATATTTTCACCGCCAGAAAAAATAGAAAAGCCGACAGGAAAAGTTAACATCTGTTCTATAGATTCAGAAAAACTCCTGTCTAATATAAAGGTTCTTGGAATAAAACAGAAAGATAAAACAGAAAACATTGAAGACGCGGAAATTATAATTGTCGCGGGACGTGCATTTAAAAAAGAAGAAGATCTAAAACTTGTTAATGAACTCGCTGATCTGCTAGGCGGACAGGTGGCGGCTACCCGTCCATTAATAGAAGCCGGATGGGCAGACCCAAGAAAACAGATTGGACTTAGCGGCAGAACAGTAAAACCAAAACTCATCATTTCATGCGGTGTTTCCGGTGCAATCCAATTCGTAGCCGGAATGAACGGCTCTGACATTATTATTTCAATAAACACAGATGAAAACGCTCCGATTTTTGGTGTATCGCATTATGCAATTATAGGGGATGTTTATGAAGTTCTCCCCAAACTGATTAAGAATATTTCAGATATTAGAAGTTAGCCTGTCACGGCGTAGCACCTCGAAGAGCGAAGACGGGATTTCAGATTGAAGGCTATATATAAAAATTATATTTAAAAAATTTATCATGGTCGTAATCTTGATCATTGTCGTTGTCGATAACGATTAAGATAACGATTAAGAATATTTCAGATATTAGAAGGAAAATCACAATGAGACATAAACAGATATATAAAAAAATAATACAGGAAGATATCGACTTTCTCATATCCGTTTTGGGTCAAGATCATGTTTATACCGGAAATAATATAAGTGAAGACTTCGCTCATGATGAACTCGCAGGAAAGCATTATCCACCTGATGTTTTGATCGAAGTCAGTACTACAGAAGAAGTCTCTAAAATCCTAAAATATGCTTATAAAGAAAATATACCTGTCACACCACGCGGACAAGGCACAGGGCTTGTCGGTTCAGCTGTTACCATTCATGGCGGAATAATGATGAATATGTGCGGTATGAATAAGATACTCGAGCTTGATGATAACAACCTTACACTCACGGTAGAACCAGGTGTTCTGCTGATGGATATTATTTCACATCTGGAGGGTACCGGTTTTTTCTACGCACCTGATCCCGGCGAAAAAAGTGCAACTATCGGTGGTAATATCAACACCAATGCCGGCGGAATGCGCGCATTTAAATATGGTGTTACAAGAGAAAATATCCGTGGTCTTGAAGTTGTTTATCCTAATGGAAAAATAGAAGAACTCGGTGGTAAAGTTGTAAAAACAAGTTCCGGTTACAGCATAAAAGATCTGATTGCCGGTTCAGAAGGCACACTTGCTGTCGTAACAAAAGCAATCCTTAAACTTTTACCCGTTCCAAAATACAATTTAAGCTTACTTGTCCCATTTCCTACATTGGAAAAAGCAATCGAAGCCGTTCCTAAAATTATCAAAGCAAAAATCATTCCGACAGGACTGGAATTTATGGAAAGAGAAGTGCTTCTTGATGCTGAAAGTTTTCTAGGAAAAAAATTCCCGGATAATTCTTCAGATGCATATCTTCTTCTTTCATTTGATGGCAACACAAAAGAAGAAATAGAGGAATCCTATGAAAAAGCGGCACACGTATGCTTGGATTCAGAAGCGATAGATGTTTTTATTGCCGATTCTACTGAACGTCAGGAATCGATTTGGAATGCACGTGGCGCGTTTCTTGAAGCTATTAAAGCTTCAACTACCCTTATTGATGAATGTGATGTAGTCGTCCCTAGAGACAGAATCGCTGATTTTGTAAAATACTCTACTTCTCTGCGTGACAAATATAACATAAGAATCAAAAGTTTCGGACATGCCGGAGACGGTAACCTGCATATTTATGTCCTTAAAGATGATCTCCCTGAATCTGAATGGGAAAAGAAACTAAGTACTGTTTTTCAATGCCTCTATGATAAAACCCGGAAAATGGGCGGAAAAGTATCAGGAGAACATGGTATTGGATATGCCAAAATACCATACTTAAGAGAGTCTGTAAAAGAAACAGGTTTGGATATTTTTGCAGGTATCAAAGCTGCTTTCGATCCCAAAAACATCCTTAATCCAGGAAAGATTTTCTAATCCTAAAGGAAACAAAATGAATGTCAATAAAATCCGCTGCTTATGGGTTCCATTAGATAAACCAGATTATGTAGAATATCATGACAAAGAATGGGGTGTTCCTGTTCACGATGACAGATTACTGTTCGAATTCCTGATGCTTGAATCTGCACAGGCAGGATTGAGTTGGTACACGGTTCTACGCAAACGTAAAAACTACCGCATTGCATTTAGTAATTTTGAACCGGAAAAAGTCGCAAAATATGATGAAGCAAAGATTGAGTCTCTTTTGCAAAATCAAGGAATTATAAGAAATCGTCTAAAGGTTCGTTCTGCAGTAAACAATGCCTCCTGTTTCTTAAAGATACAGGAAGAATTTGGCAGTTTTGATGCCTATATATGGCGTTTCGTAAATGGTCAACCAATAGTAAATGAGATAAGAGATAAAGGTGATTATAAAACTACATCTCATGAATCAGACATAATGAGTAAAGACCTAAAACAAAGAGGTTTTAAATTTCTCGGTTCAACCATATGTTATGCGCATATGCAGGCAACTGGCATGATCAACGACCATTCTATCGACTGCTTCAGAAGACATGAAATTATGTCGTCACCACTGTAAAATATTTATCAATATTTCTCTACTTGTGAGATTTCCAGTAAGGGTTAAGCTCAATATATTTTTTTACTTTCTTCCCTTTTATCGCTTTCCTGAATATTTTATTTTTTAGATTAGGAAAGCGAAAATGACTACTAAAAAGAAGAAGATGTGTAAGCATAGCGGCTACATTAAAAACCATGGTCACAACAAAAAAACCCAGAAGCAGATTAGAATACTTAGCCGCCCATATTGCAGCAACTGATGCAATACAATTCTGTATAAAAGTTAAAGTGCCAAGTGCCTGTCCCCCATTTTTTAAAAATAGGTTCATGGCCATTATCTGCACAAGAGCCAGCATAAATCCTAGACCGAAACGCATAAAAATAGCACCGCCTATTAATGCTGTTATTGCTAACGGTTTAAAAGGACTGATTACAGCCACACCTAAAAGGATACCACCAAATAAATTAAAAAGATTCCCTAAAAATATTATGGTAGGTTTTGGCATATCGCGGGTATTAAGTACCCGCATGATATAATTACCTATTAAATAAACAACAGCAAGAAAAACGAATATTATGGAATAACCTATCGCTGAAAAATCAAATTTATTAATAAAAATATAACTTGATGTTGTAAGAAAAACAAAATAGCCCGCATATGAAAAACTGGTTATTAATACACATGCATTAAAGTTTTTTGTCATAAAAAACATTGCAAACGATCCTATATACGTGATCGGATGCGGAATTTTTTTCTTTTGAGGTATCGTCTCTTCCAAAAAATGTTTAATATAATAAGCAAGTATAAGCAGGCATAAAAAGATAAAAACAAAACATGCTCTCCAGGAAAGATACTCTGCTATAATTGAACCAACAATAGGTGCTACGGCCGGTGATAAAACAAAGGCCGTAAACAATATAGAATTTATGTTTATCTGCTCTTTTTCAGAAAATAAATCTTTTATTATCTGTCTTGTAACAATAAAATTAACCCCTACAGCAATCCCCTGGACCATTCTAAAAAATATAAAAAAATGAATATTTGGCGAAAAAGCTATAGCTAACGTAGACATTATAAAAGTTATATTGGCCTTCATTAAAATGCTTTTTCTCCCAAAGCGATCACTTATCATCGCTGCAACAAGGCCTGAAACAGCTAATGCAATTACAAAAATACTAATAGTAAAACTGGCAAGTTCCTCGGTCGTTTTAAAGTAAAGAGTTATTTCTGGAAGAGAAGGTATATAAATATCAGTTGTCATTCCTGATATTAATAATATTGCAGTCAACAACAGAATTAACTTATTCTTATTCATAAAAACGCCCATTGAGCTGTTTAAACAATTCTTTTGCTATTAAAGTGTCTTCTCTGTTATTGTAAAGCCGTTTGGCAGGTTATGTCCCCTTGCAGTGAGAATACCTCTTAAAACATCGGGCCTGTCAACTATTATCCCGTCAACTCCCCAGTCGATAACTTGTTCTATACGCTTATCGTTATTCTCTGTTTTTTCCATTTCTGGCCAGCCCCATACCACTACTTTTAGACCAAGTTTATGGGCTTCATCTATTGATTTTTTGGTGACATCCATTTCATACGGTTCCCAACAATAACCACCAAGATGTTTTATCATTTTTGGAAAAGAATAGTCAAAGTTTTTAGGCTTAAGTCCTGCCATCCATGTTCCGAGTTCTGCATCAGTTAGGGTTTCTGTAGTGTGATCTGTAAGATACGCAGTTTTAATATTAGGATCAAGCTTTTGCAGTTCTATGAGACACTTCCAGTCAAAAGCCTGTATTTCTGTTCTATTCAGAACTTTTTCTTCTTTGAGTAATTTATATAAAGCTTTTGCATATTCTGCGGGTGTAGCTGTTGCTTTAGGCTTTGTAGGATTATTTTTTATCTCTATCTGAAATCCTACTTTATCTCCGCTAATCTTTTTCACATATTGTATTACCTCTTTTAATGTTGGGATTTTTGCTGTTTTCCGTGGATATTCGTCTGGGAAATATGATGCATAGTCTGTTCCAGGTTTAAGTTTACCAACATTGTATTTTTCCACCTCTTCTAATGTCATACTGTTAATTAGTTTAGCTTTGGTTACCCAATTGCCTTTTCTATCTCTAGTAAGATCAAGATTCAAGCCTGGATCATGGGTTATAACCAGAACACCGTCTTTTGTCATATTAACATCCATATCTACATAGTCAACACCAAGCCTGAGAGCTCCGCGATATGCCGGGAGTGTCTGTTCAGGCATAAGTCCCCTGCCCGCGCGATGAGCATATATCTGCACTAGATCTTTCGGTGTAATTTTTCCATTATATTTTACAACAGTACTTTCATTAGTAGTTCTGCAACTTAACAAGAAAATAGAACACACTAAAACAGCAATAAAACTTACGAGTTTTTTCATTTAGAAACCTTTTTTCACTTTATTAAATGTTAATATAAAAGAACGCTGACGGTATATTTTTTTATGGATGTATATACCTTACAAGATGAACATCCCAGCAATAGTTGTGCTAAGCAGGTTTGCAAGGATTGCTCCAAGCAGTGCTCTAATCCAAATTTAACAACTTTCGCTCTTACCCCCTCATCCTGACATCCATAGCAACCTGTTTGAATCGCAATTGAAGATAAATTTGCAAATCCAGTAAGAGCAAAACATATCATCATGAAACCCTTATGTGTAAATGTAAAGTTCTTTAGATTTGTATACGCAACAAACTCGTTAAAAAATGTTTTCTGCCCGAGTAATGCGGCAAAGCCCGGCACATCCTGTGTAGGAACTCCAATCAAATAGGCCACCGGGGTAAAAAGATATCCCAAAAGCGTATCGAATGTAAAATAACCGAAAGAAATAAAATCTACACATGAGTTAGCAAGATGAATAAGTGAAACAAAAGCTACAAGCATAACACCTACAGCAACTGCAACCTTCCACCCACCCATTGCTCCATGCGCAATAGCATCAATTGCATTTGACGTTCCTAACGAAATATTCTCTACTTCGCTAACAATCTCTTCTTCACTTTTTTGTCGTGGAAACAGAATCTTAGCCATAATCACAGCTGTAGGTGCCGATAAGATACTGGCAGCAATTACGTATGATAAGTTAGCCCCCATCGCATAATAAGCATATAACAGTGTGCCTGCTACTGAGGCCATACCACTTGTCATTATCATGAAAAGTTCTGAATCTGACATTTTTTTAAGGTAAGGACCTAGTACAACAGCTGTCTCAGACTGTCCGACAAGAACATTACTAACTATACCTGTTGATTCAACACCTGAAAGCTTAAGTACATGAATAAGAAAAATAGAAATTACTTTGATTATTTTCTGGATTATGCCGAAATGATATAAAAGCCCCATAAAAGCACCAAAAAAGATAAGAGGCACTAGTGCAATAAAAATAAATGCACTAGGATATACTTTTTGAATATCTCCAAAAACAAAGGCCGTTCCAAAAGCAGCAAAACTCATAAATTTCTCGACACCTTGTGCCATATATTCAAATATCAACTGCCCCGGCCTAGTATGCAATATCAAATTTACTAGAATCAAGTCAGTAATTAAGGCCACTCCTACAACTTTCCAGTTAACGGCCTTTCTGTTTTTCGAGAATAAAAATGCAATACCAATCAGTACAATTGCACCAATAATTCCTCTAAAAATAGAAATAGTAATATCCACAAATTCCTCCTATTATTTGTTAATTGTAATAATTAAATAAAATGTTTCGGCAGAACTATTTTAATAAATATAAGGTATTTTCAATAATAAATCACTATATGATATTTAAAAAAATGTTTTTTTGAGTAAAAAAGTTCCTCGTATTCGAGAACATCGTTTAATTACTATTACTTAACATTTAAATATTAGTGTAGTTGTTTTTATTTTAATGCCTGTCTGAGATATTATAATGTTGTTTTTATTATTTTTTTGCATATATTCTTATATAAATAAAAATATGATTATTAATTTAATATTAACACAAGGAATAATTATGAAGAAGCTTCTTTTTCTTTTACTCATTACAGTGCCAACACTGGGATACGCCGAATATGTAGCCAGTATCTATGAAAAGAAACTTATCACTTATATCGCAGAAGTTGGAGCTACAGTAAAAAAGGGAGGAATCCTTTACACAATGGATGAAGATGAGCAAATAGTACTTCTTGAAACAAATAAGCTTTTACTAGAAAAAGCTCTCGCTAGCCTTCAGGTAAAAAAAGCAGATATAAAAAGGGCAGAAAATCTCATTTCTAAAAAGTCTATAAGTTTAGCCACTTATGAAAACGCTGTAGTTGAATTTTATAAATGCCTTATGCTTTCAGATAGACAAAAATGTAAAATAAAGCAGTCTGATATAGTCCTTAAGCGTATGACTTTTAAAGCCCCTTATGACTGCAAAGTTATGAGACATCTAGTTTGCACTAATTCCGGAACTGATTACGGAACACACATACTTGAAATACAGCCTCTAAATGAAAAATCTAAAGATTTAAAGTACGACAGTAAAAAATCAGGTACTATGCAGTTCACATCAAGTTTATCAGGTGAATCTATCGTCTATATCCCTGAAGAGAACCAGACTGTAAAGAAAGGTGAATTGCTTCTAAAATTTGACACATGTATTATAGATCTTGAATTGAAATCACTTAAAGCCTCGTTAAAAGAAGCCAAAGAGCTTTTGAAAGATGCAAAGTCTGACTTTAACAGATCTAAAAAGCTTGCAAAATCTAGGGTAATAAGTCAAAAAGAGCATGAAGATATTAGTTTCATTTATAAAAAAAGTGTCATAAACGTGAATATTCTAGCACTTGAAATAGAACATTTAAAAGATGAGATAGAAGAACATTTTACAGTGCAAGCACCATATGACCTCAAAGTTGTAAAACGCATTTTATGCGTGGGATCAGGTGTTAAGGTTGGACGTCCTATACTCGAAGTTCAAAAGCTATAAATAACTTATTATTTTTGTATAGATAGCTTTTATAAGCAGTATTGGTCTACTCTAGATTAAATGCTTTAATATAAAGTAGACCAAAACCACATTCCAAGCAAAAAACACAAAATCCACATTTTTTTAATTATGAATAAAAAATATCTTGTTTTTCATTTGTCTATGATTTTTTTTCTGGTTGTTTCATCAACCGATATTTATATATCCTCTCTGCCTTTAATAACGCGTGACTTCGGAGTAAGTCCCAATATTTCCAGCCTTACATTAAATGGATTTGCTTTTGGTCTAGCGATTTTTTCCCTTTTTGCTGGAATACTGAGCGAACGGTTTGGTAGCCGAAACATCATACTGGCTGGAATGACAATATATATTTTTTCATGCATTATGATTTTTACATCTATTTCTATATGGGAATTTATTTTTTTCAGAATTGTACAGTCCCTCGGGGCAGCGCTTATAGTAATAGTTTCAAGGCTTATCATTAAGGACTCAATGAATGTACAGGATCAAATCAGCGCAAACGGCGTTATCCTTCTTGGGCTAACTGTTTCTCCGGCCATCTCCCCTATCATAGGCTCATTACTGGCACATTACTTTGGATGGAGAGCATGTTTTCTTACGAGTGCTATACTTGGATTAATAATGATAGTTGATAGCATCAGGTTTTTAAAAGACGTCAAACCTCATGGAATCAAACATCTACCAGGTCCCATCACATACTTTAAAAGCTATTTTTCTCTTTTTCATTCTTCTATATTAACACCAACGCTTATTACACAAGCGGCCGCCTATGCCTCATATTTTTCTTTTATAGGAATATCAAGTTTCATATACATTAATGAACTTGGAATGACACCAATAGCCTATTCCTGGATATTTATTACAATTGCAGCCGCATTTTTTGCAGGCAACTCATATATGCGAATATTAAATAAGAAAGGGAAAAGCATAACAGAAATAGTTTACACAGGTGTTTTATGCAGTATTATTGGAGCTGTAATTTTATTTCTTTCTTATCTATCTACCTCTCTCTTTTACATTGGAACAATTTTGACGTTAGGTGTTTTGTTTATGCGTGCAGGGATTGCGCTTATCAACCCCCCAATACAGGTAATGATATTAAATCATTATGGGAAAAAAGGAGGCCAGGCCCTCGGACTTTCAACGTTTGCACAGTTTTTAGGAGGGGGTATCGGTATTGCTATAGTCACTCTCTTTCATCAATCACCTATATTGGGTCTTCAGATAACATCTATCGGATTTGCTACTATTTGTCTTATCGCGTTCTTTAAGTTTAAAAAATGTATAAATAAAATTTAGCGTTTCACTAAACTTTATTGCTTTATCCAAATGTATCAGGTAAAATCATTAATGTACAATGTTGCTTTTACGCTTAGTTATCTATAAATAAGATAAATGGAGGTATCTTGTGTTTAAATCTAAATCCATCATTTCTATTAGTATAATTGGTTGTTTACTCATGTTTACAGCCTGCAGTTCAATTAATATTTTGTCTTGTAAGAATGATTCCTCCGTATATTCAAAACAGCAACAGGCAAATGAGTATGTTCAGAAAGCCATAAAAGCTGCATGGTACACTAACATATACTCACCTTCAAAACCTGAAGTGATCCTTGATTCATATAAAAAAGCGATAGCTATCAATCCCAACGACCTTAACCTAAAATTTTATTTAGCCTCGGTCCAGATACTAGAAAGAAAAAATATTGAAGCTTTGAAAAGCTATGAAAATATTTTAAGCAAAGATCCAAATAACTTCAGCGCAGGCATTTTTTATGCAGTGTACAATAATGCGGTTGGAAACTCTGACATATATCAAAGAGAGATAAAAAGATTGAAAAATATATATCCTAAAAAAACAGAAAAATATATTTCGATTATTAGCGATTGTAATAGAGTGACTACAATGAAACTACTTACAAAAGCTTATAAAATTGAAAGCAGTAAACCAGGAGCAATAGTTCTTGGTGATGCATTAAAATTTGATGGCACTCCAACTAAAACAATGTTGGGGCGCGTAACAAAAGCTCTAGAACTATATAACAAAAATAATGATATAAACATTATTGTTACAGGCGGTGTCGCAGAAAGCGGTATTACAGAAGCATATTTCATGAAGCATTGGCTTGTATCAAAGGGCGTACCAGAATCACAGATATACATGGAAAACAGAGCTAGAGATACAGTCGAAAATGCAATATATTCATTAAGGATAGCTAGAAAAATTGGGTTAAAAGACATTGTTCTAATAACCAGCGCAAATCATATAAGGAGATCATTTACACTTTTTAATGAGATGATCAAAACTCAGAAGTTAAATGTACGCTTAACCAACCTGACATATATGAATTTCGATTCTATGGATGAAGCAATGCAAGTATCAAGCAATGAGATGATAGATATTTACAGAGACACGTTCAGAGCTTCTGGCATTTGGCTGTTTCCTGCACTTAGGCAATAATAACAAATATAAAGCAAGGATATCATTATGGATAAGAAAATTTCAATTGAATTAAGTGTAAAAAAAATGGAAATTAAAAAAATTCTTCTCCTGCAAAAAATCAAGAAAATTGATGAAAAAATAGCAAAACTAACAAAAAAGCTTTAATTAGTGCTTGGGAGAAAACCCCTTATTTTTTGGGAAAATATGTTTTTGAGCTCAAAAAAAAATTAAAAAATTAAAAAATGATTCTTTTTTGATAGTTATTAACAGTGAA
>CAZVCD010000044.1:0-15942 GCA_964625675.1 uncultured Victivallales bacterium
ATCCGGTTTAAATAAGAAAGCCAGTCCCAGACTGCTATTAGGAAGCGTTAAAGAACGAACAACCAAAATAATTAGAAAAAGAAATAGTACAGGCATCAAAACTTTAGCACACTTTTCTATCCCGCCCTTAACACCACCAACTACAACCAATGCAGTCAGCCCAATACCAATAAACGTATAGGCGACCGGTTTGAACACATCCGCGGTAGTAGTTCCAAACATACCGGCAATTTCGACCGACGTTTTACCGGCAAAACTATTGCATATAGATTTTATCAAATAGTCAAGCGTCCAACCAAACACCACTGAATAAAACGCAAAAATAAGGACAATAGTGATTATTGCAATCCATCCCCCTAGAAACCAGGGTTTCCGGGGAGCCAATTTATGCAATGCGCCAACAACATCCCTCTGAGACCTGCGTCCTATTACAAATTCCACCAACAGACAAGACATTCCTATGAGAATTATAAAACACGCATAAATAAGGATAAATGCCGCTCCTCCTCCTTTGCCTGCTATATACGGAAATCTCCATATGTTTCCTAAACCAATAGCGGAACCTGCCGCAGCCGCAACAACACCAAATTTTGAAGAAAAACCGTCTCTTTTATACTGTGTCTTTTTTAATACCATCAGTCTAATCCTTTACAACTTTGACATATGCATAAAATACAATGAGCAGAAATGTAACAAATTCTTTAAATAAAAAATCATATCACGAAGACATATATTCTCTCACTATTTATAAAAGAATAACAGAATAACTAATATTATTAGTATTAGAAAAAAAACAAAGAATAAACAGCTTTTTTTGTTTTTTTGTAAAAAAAAGTATTGCAATAAACCGTTTCTTATAGCTATAATAATTTATAATTCATATATATATTTCTTTAAAAACAATATAAACTTTGTTTTATCTTTTTATTTAATTTTATAAAAATGTTATATTTCAGCCCCCTATACACATAGTAATTAATCGCATTTCTATTTTACACATAAATAACACAAATCAATATAGAATTAGAAATTCATGCACTCTTTTATATTACACATCTTTCCAGACAGCGGCCTAGCAAGTTCCCTTATTACTACTGTTTGGATTGGTGTTTTTGTCGTCTGCTTCTTCAATTTGAGATTCGGCTGGAACCTCTCGGGACTAATAGTTCCAGGATACCTGGTTCCTCTGCTAATATTAAAACCCTGGAGCGCAGTAGCAATAATCATTGAAGCTGTGTTTACTTACTTTCTAATTATGTTCTTTTCTGAATTTTCTTCACGAATGGGACGCTGGAGCAGTTTATTTGGACGAGACCGATTCTTTGCTATAATACTCTTTTCAGTCGTAAGCAGACTACTCTTTGACTGTATTCTTTTTCCAGAACTAACTGTCGTTTTGAATAATTTCTTAGGCATAACTTTTGTATATGAAGGCGGCCTTTATTCTATAGGACTGGTAATTGTAGCTCTATTAGCAAATCAATTCTGGAGTCCCGGCATAAAAAGAGGATTCCCCCAATTTTTAATTACGCTTTTTATTTCTTTCCTGATAATACGATATATTTTACTTGAATATACAAACTTCAGAATAAGCGAAGTAGCATATTTATACGAAGATATAGCCACATCATTAGCAGCATCTCCAAAAGCGTATATAATTTTTATAGTAACCGCATTCCTTGCATCGAGGATGAATCTGTTATACGGATGGGAATTTGGAGGTATTGTCCTACCCGCATTACTGGCTCTCCAATGGTACTACCCATGGAAAATAGTCTCATCTGTACTTGAAGCTGGAATAATATATGGACTGGCTGTTATAGTACTAAAAACGCCCTTATTCAAAAACCTCACTATTGAGGGTGCCAGGAAAACACTTTTATTTTTTAATCTAGCCTTCGCGTATAAAATGCTAATAGGTTTTTTGCTGCCTTTAGTATTCCCAAACCTAAAAATATTAGATGTCTATGGCCTTGGATACATGCTTACATCACTGATAGCAATTAAGATGTATGATAAAAAGATTGGTTTAAGAATGACCAGAATAACACTTCAAACTTCTCTGTTGGCTGTAATATTAGCAACTATAGTAGGATTCATTCTACTATATGTACCAATTTTTGGTGGTGCTGTAAACAAAAAAAATAGTACAGAAGCAATCAATTCTCACACACGATATCATGATTTCACCAATATTTCTGAAGCTATTTTGAATGAACAGATAAGATTATACGGCCTGTCAAAAAAACTACCTCAACTAGCACCAAACCAGCTTTTATCCTTTAAAAACGCGATATTAGCACTGAAAAGCTATGTAAATAACAATTCTCCTAAATTCCTGTTATACGCAACGCTCCAGCTTAACTCGTTAGAATATGAACTCGATATTATTGATAATAAATACATTCTACTCTGCCCAAGAAGCTGGTCAAATTCAAGAGGTATTTATGTAATTACACTTGCTCCAAAAAACAATATTTTGGTGGAAGTACCATTATCCACACAGGGGCCTGGCCTTATTGAAAGCGCACTGCTAACTGTTACTCAGCAGAAATTTGCTGCATTATCAATTGCTGGAGGAGGAAAGACACCATCAAACCAGCTAAAGGCTTATCTAATTAGCAGTAATTCATTCTATAACATTTTCTGCAATATTTTTGCTTCCAAACCTACACTCCAGTTTTTTAGACAAGATAATTATATTGAAGACTTATTAAATAAAAAGAAAGAGGATAAGGGGAAAAATGATTCTGTCCCTCATACCCCTAACATAGACTATGCTTATTATTCTAAAAATATATCCAAGCAGGAGTTAAAAGCAGTGTCTTCTCTTTTTCCTAAATTTAAAAAACTCAATAAAAAACCGTCTTTTCTTCGCAATAATGATAACGCTATTACACTTTTCCTAACTCCAAATTCAGAACTGAATATATTAACAGCAAGCAAGGAATTTGATTTAACTATTGAAAACGTTACTAAATCAGAAAGTATTATCTCATTGTTCATGGATAAAAAAGGTTTTTTAAATTCATATTTTCCTTCTATTATTGGTTTATTTAAATCTAAAAAGGTTAAAGAAAAGAATGAGAGCAAACCTCTGAGCATTTCAAAAGCCCATTTTATTGACACTCAGATCATCACACCAATCATTAAGCTTACAAACGAATATTCCAGCCTTACAGAAGAAGAAAGAGAAGATAGACTACAGTTGATATTGTTTTCAGCTAGAATCGTAGAGTGTTCTGTTTCTACTCTTCACATGCAATTCGCTGACCGCTCTTATATTCTCCTCAGAGGATACAAGGACGATACAGATAAATACTTAGGAGGAACATTTATTTTTAAGACAGAGGATTATGCACCGTACACTATTGAAATAATTAATCCATCAGACAACAATAATTATGAATTAGGCATATATTTAGCTTTCTTTCTAAAAGCACGTGCCTGTTTTATCGCCGGTTCACTTAACGTATCAGATTACTATTCATACATAAATGACACACCAACAGTAAGAAGCCTTTTTAATCTGGCTAACCAGGTTATAATGCGTGAAACTGACACTCCTGATACAAATATAACTGATAAAAATTATAGGTCTACACTTTTTCAAGTTGCTTCAATACCAGACTCCGCCATAAAATTAGAATATCCAAAAGACTCAATATATTTTACCACATACACTGGTAAATACAAAAAAACACACCTTACCAAACAAGAACAAAAAGTTTATTCTTTTTTAGAAGACTGCAACTTGAAGGTACTATTTGATGATGGAAGCCCAGAAGCAACTGGAGTTGAAGCCGTTCATTCGTTACAATCCAGATACTTACCTGAGACAATAAACACCGACTTTGCTTTATTATTGCTCACCCCCAAAACTAAATTTAATAAAAAAACATTTGCTAAAATAAAAACTAAAATTAAAGAAAATAAAAAAGACGCAGCTGACAAAAAAGACGCAGCTGATAAAAAAGACGCAGCTGACAAAAAAGACGCAGCTGACAAAAAAGACGCAGCTGACAAAAAAGACGCAGCTGATAAAAAAGACGCAGCTGATAAAAAAAATCTTAACTAAAATATTTTCGAGTAATTTTTATGAGACGACTAAAGCACATAATTTACACTATTTTAATTTTGGCATTAATCGGATACATCGTCTGGGTACAATATCCTAAATTTAATGCCTGGCTCATGGTATCGCAAAAGGACAGCATAAATCCAACCGGAACTACAGTTCAACTGGCCTATCAGCTAAGACAAAACAAATGGACTACTTTCCCTATTAGTAGGGGAACAGCACACTTAAAATTTTTAACTAATGCCGAATACTACAAAACTCATAATAATACAATTAACTATGCTATAACAATCAAAATATTAAACAGTGCCAACAAAGTTTTAATGAACCGTATATTCCATTTTAAGAATAATACTGAACTATATAAGAAAAAGCATTCAAGCCGCATTTTATCAAATCCATTTCTAATAAAAGGCAAATGCTACATTACGCCTAACCTAACCTACATATTACCTCTTAACGAATTAGAAAAACCTGCACAGGTAAAACTCAAATGGCACACAACGCAAGCATCAAAAGATGTTAGAAATGTTCTTGTAAGAATGTCATCTCAGGCACAGTTTTCAGGTCTTAAAAAAAAGGTATTATGGTATCGTCTGTCACCTGATGTAAAAAAAAGTTTATCAAGCGGAAATTTTTATCCCCACCAAATGCTAACAACTGCTGAAAAACAAAATATTTTGACTCATTTATGGTCCCCAATCGGTCCACACGGCAACAGCGGCCAAGATTATTTTGTAAGGAGGATTGGCAATATGCCTACAAATGAATTAGTGTCGCTGAACCTGCTGATAAAGGATGACCCAAAAACTGAGGAAAAAGAAGGGTTTAAAACAGAAATGTTTAAGTTATATGTCTCCTCAGGTACTAATGGTTTTTTTAGACCACAAACAACAAAAAACATCAACGCTGCAAAAAGTCTTTTCATTAAACTTTTCAATGGTTCAACTGCTTTGGAATTAAAAGAGGACTGGAAAAAGCTCGGTATGAACATAGCAGAATTCAAGCGTGGAAAAAGAGTTTTTACAACAGTATATGAAGAGGAAGATAAACTTTGGGGACGCGGATTTTATGTTTTCTGCAAAAGCAGTATTGCTAGAGACATTGCGCTAGAAATACCCCATAGGTACTGGGATGAAAAAACAGGAATTATCGGATATAAATTGATGTTGACCGGATATTATTCTGCCGCCGCATGGAATACAGTTCACAGATATCAAACAGCAAATGATTTAATATCAAGCTCAGATATGGCACACGCCGAAAACTCTTTCTTCTATTCTTTTACTAAAGCTTTTGCCGAAAATATGCCCGAACATTCTATGCTTATCCAACCACATGGGTTTTCTAATAAAAAACAAAAATCTGAATATGGAAAAAAGGCTTCTGTCGTATTAAGCAACAGTACAACTAATCCATCAAAACTGTTCTTGTATTATGCAAAACTTCTCGAAGGTGTTATGCCTCAACCCGTCTATATCTATCCATTAACAGATATCAAATGGCTGGCAGCACTTGATAATGTTTCCGCAGCAGTGCTTCGAAAAGAAAAGAAAAAGCAGGTTTTTATTCATATAGAAATGAATGATGAAACCAGAAAAGATATGACAAATGAATTTAAACTAAGAAAAAAAATTACTAATTGCTTAATTAAAGAAACAACAAAACTCTACCCAAATGATAAAACTAAAAAAGATATGACAAGTGAATTTAAACTAAGAAAAAAAATTACTAATAGTTCAATTAAAAAAACAACAAAACTTTACCCAACAGTAAACAAATGAAAAAATATGCATTCAAACAACCTTTTTCTGATAATATTGAGATTTTATGGAAACATATAAATCGGAATGAAATATCTGAAATTTCCAGGCAGTATGACATTTTTATACAGACAAAAAATGTATCTGCTGTAAACAGTAAATTGTCAGATATGATTGAATTTTTTACTGTTTTTATTGAAGATAAATATAAATCTGTCAATAATCTAAAAATACTATTCAAAGAATTCGATAATGAATATTCAAAATCAGATGAGACTGCAGATAAAAACAGGATACTTCTTAAATTTGTCGCTTCTTTCGATAAAACGACTGCCAGAAAAAGAAAGCAGGATAAAAAGGCCTTAAAAAAATATTTTGACAAAGATGCTGCTACTGAACGATATCAAAAATATGTAATGAGCCAAAAGAAACAGGTCTCCGCTTTTTTCCGTTGCCTGCCAGCCGTTCTGTTGAATATAGAGCAGGATGATAATTCTAAAACTAATATTAATACATTATTAGACTCTATATTCAATACACTTAAAGAAGAAAAACTACCTAGGATAAAGATTGATATTTTATCGTGCATTGCAAAACTTATAAAAAATATCCCTGAAGTAAAAGAAAACGTATCTCTAAGAGATAATGACTTGACTCAACTGATAAGTATAGTAGAGGACGCAAAATCCGACACTTGGGAAAAATGTGAAGTTTTAAATGTGTTAGCTCATTTAAATCATAAATCTCTCTGTAGTAATATAGAGAAAATACTTAACCCAGAACACTGCGAGGATATCTTTGTCCGCAGACACTCTGTAGGTTTGTTGATTGATAATATTTCTTCTTTTACAGCCCTAGATAAAATTTTGACTAAAATTATAAATGATCCTAGTGCCTTTGTAAGGCAGAAGTTGGCTGAATCCCTAAGCAAACTTCCAGAAAAGCTTCTAATTGATAAATTTTACTCTTCTTTTCTTTTAAAGGAGACCGATACTGCTGTTCGCTGTTCAACTCTAAAATATATTCCGTCTTTAGTAGCAACCGGCTACCCCGTTGCTAAATTAATACCTCCTTACAATAAGCTTATGCAATCGGAGTCACCCCCAAAGCTTATTGAATTTGCCCTTTTAAACCTTACTGAATGTTTTGACGCAATAGAGAATGCAGATACAAAAAACAGAGAACTCTGGCTGAAAGAATTCTTCCCTGTAATAGAACATCTACACTGTAATGCTGAAAGTTTAACAACACGTAGGAGAGCTGCACAGGCAGAAGAACTATTATGGTGCAAATCCACACCAGAAGCTCAACAGCTGCTAAACCTGATTAAAAAGAAAACTGAGACGCTAAAGCTTGGAAAATCTGTTAAACTGCTAAGCAGTGAAATTGAAGGGTTTGATGATATAACAGTTGGCCGTGTTCTTGCGGTTATATCGCAGAATGACTGTTCACTGGAACTTGCAAAATCTAGATCTAATTACAAACTTATCCGCAACTATAAGTTCGGTTTTAAATGGTGGCGCTTGATTCATGAATTCAAAAATCCATCCCCGGATAAAAGACAAACCTTCAGTCATACCCGTGCTAGACATTTCAGAGGCCAAATTAGATCCGCAACATCTATCATGGCGGAACTGTCTGAAACAAAAGTTCCAGGAGAACCACTTTTCATAAGCCAGGAAGGAAACAGCCGTCCATACCTTCCTCTACTGGATGAGATCATATCGGCATCTGAAACATCTGAAACAATAAAAGTTTTTACACCTGAAGGTATCACTACAATTAAACCTCCAAAAGGTATTATTAAACGTTTTCTTTCGGATGTAAAATTTGCTTTTAAATTCAAAAAGTATGCGATTTTAAGAAACTGGCAGGAAGGATTTCAGCAGTCACCATCAGAATATATCAACGCGATTAAAAAACTCGGTTTTGACATTAATATTACCCCCTACCCTAAAAGTAAATTTTCTAAACCAGCTGTAGATCCTAAAGTAAAACGCTTTTTTTCTATACAGTTTTTACTTCCTCTTTATTTATCCGACTTTTACCACAGTCTCAAAGTATATTTTTTATCACTTTATAATAATACACTGCCCCAACTGACTGTTTTTGTAGTTGCCTTATTGGCCATATTTTTTGGGCGACATATTACCTTAAATACCCTCATCCGCAGGTCCAGAGCAGCAATACCGCTTGTAATCGGTGGCTGGGGAACAAGAGGAAAATCAGGTACAGAGAGAATCAAAGCGGCACTTTTTGCATCATTAGGTTGTAGTGTTATCAGCAAAACAACTGGCTGTGAAGCTATGTTTCTTTACACTCCTCCATTTGAAAGAACACATGAACTTTTTCTTTTCCGTCCATACGATAAAGCCACTATATGGGAACAATACAATATTTTCCGTCTGGCAGATAAATTAAATGCTGATGTCTTCCTCTGGGAATGTATGGCACTTGCCCCTACCTATGTAAAAATTCTTCAAAAACACTGGATGAAAGATGATCTTTCAACAATTACAAACACTTATCCAGACCATGAAGATATCCAGGGTCCGGCCGGCTGGAACATAGCAGAAACAATGACTAATTTTGTACCCGATAATGGTAATCTTGTAACAGCCGAAGAACAGCTGTTCCCATTTTTGGAAACTGCCGCTAAATACAAAAACACTAAATTTGCCAGAGTTGACTGGAAAGATGCCATACTAATACCTGAAGATATTCTTGTAAGATTTCCTTATGAAGAACATCCGCATAATATAGCCCTAGTACTAAAAATGGTTGAGAATCTTGGTATTGAAAAAGAATATGCGTTGAAAGAAATGGCTGATAATGTTGTTCCAGACATAGGGGTTTTAAAGAAATATCCTACCGCTGAAGTCAGATCCAGAAAATTGGAATTCCTTAGTGGAATGTCTGCAAATGAGCGTTATGGATGTATGCAGAACTGGACTAGAATGGGACTTGACACATGCCTACCGGAAGATAATCCCGACATATGGATTACAACTGTAGTAAATAACAGGGCTGATAGAATCGCACGTTCAAGAGCTTTCGCCAAAATTCTAACAGAAGACCTTAGTGTTGATAGACACTTTTTGATAGGCAGTAACCTTAAAGGTATGCTTGGATATATCAAGGAAGCCTGGGACACACACCTTGCAGACTTTACACTCTGGGACGAAAGTAAAAGTAAAAAACACGCATTGGAACAGTTTAATATAAAAGCCGATTTTCTAAGAATACCAAAGACAGAGGCACAGGTTAAAAAATTCCTTGAGGCAATGTCAAAATCTTCAGCTAAAGACGTTTATTCTGATGAAAAAGACGAGCATTATAATAAATATAATACCCTCTATACTGAATATTCTGAGTTTATTGAAAAGTTAAACAGCAGCAGCTCTAATCATGATGGATTAAATAAAGACTGTAAAGCCCTTCTATGGAAATGGTTTGAACAGAAAATAATTGTAGTCCATAATTATTCAGCTACCGGAAACGAAATCATAGAAACAATAACACAATCCATTCCTCCGGGCATCTATAATAAAATAATGGCCCTTCAGAATATAAAGGGAACCGGACTGGACTTTTTCTACCGCTGGCAGGCATGGGAAAACTGTTATAATATATGCCAAAACATAGTAAATGCAGAAAATAACGAACAGCTTGAAGGAGCTCTGAGAGAACTATCTACAATTAGCAGCATTGAAATTCTAGCAGTTGACACAATAACAGAGATAGTATCAAACCTGACCGCATCTAAAAATAATTCCGATTCAATTAATATACTTCTCAAGGACCTAAAAGAAAAACTTGACAGCTCAACTCAGACAAAATCGGATTCTTCACCAGAATCGAAGACTAAAGGCTCACATAATAGTTTATTTATTAAATTTATAGAAAACTTTATTGATCCAGGTGATGCTGTCAGACGTAGAAAAAAGGTGGACCGTATTTATAGAGATTTAGCCAAAGGCAGAGTGTCGTACAGTCAGACTATAGCGACACTCCAAAAAATAAATAAAAAACAAAAAGGCGGCTGGCTAAAATTTAAGAAATAGTTAATCCTTTCTCATCACAATCAATTTTTACAGTTTGGTTTTCTGTGACCTTTCCTCCCACTATTAACCTGGAAATAGGTGTTTCCAATTCTTTAGAAATTACTCTCTTCAGCGGGCGGGCACCATATACAGGATCATAACCGCGTTCAACCAACAGTTCTCTTGCTGCTTTACTAATATCAATACTGATACCAATAGCAGATAACCTTTTAGCAAAACCTTTAAGTTGGATTTTCAATATTTCCATTAAATCGGTTTTATTTAACGAATGAAATACTACAATTTCATCAACCCTGTTCAAAAACTCAGGCTTAAAATGATGTCTTAACTCTTCCAGTACGGTATTTTTTACTTTATCATCTTCTATATTACCTTTAAGAAGATGACGGCCACCTATATTGGATGTCATTATTACTATTGTATTTTTAAAATTAACAACTCTTCCTTTAGAGTCTGTTAATCGGCCATCATCAAGGACCTGAAGTAATGAGTTGAACACATCAGGATGTGCCTTTTCGATTTCATCAAACAGAAGCACTGAATACGGTTTTCTTCTTACCGCCTCAGTTAACTGTCCACCTTCATCATGTCCAATATACCCCGGAGGTGCGCCAATCAATCTGGCAACGCTGTGTTTTTCCATATACTCCGACATATCAATACGGATCATGGCTTTTTCATCATCAAAAAGATTTTCAGCTAAAGCCCTAGCTAATTCTGTCTTGCCTACACCAGTAGGTCCAAGAAAAATAAATGATCCAATAGGACGATTGGGGTCTTTAAGTCCAGCTCTGGCGCGTATCACTGCATCGGCTACAGCATTAACTGCTGAATCCTGCCCAACAACACGTTCATGCAGGTTTACATCCAGATTCAATAATTTTTCTTTTTCTCCCTGAATCAGCTTACTGACCGGAATATGAGTCCATCTGGAAACAATATCCGCAATATCTTCTTCATCTACATCTTCCTTAAGAAGCCTAGACTCTTTTTTCTCCTGTTGCAGTTTTACTTCTGCTTCGTGCAGCTGCTGCTCCAGCCCAGGCAAAGTTCCATGTTTAATTTCTGCTGATTTTTCAAGGTTATAATCTCTTTCTGCTCTTTCAAGATTTTGTTTAGCCAATTCCAAACTTTCCCGAAGAATACGTATATCAGAAATTGCTTTTTTTTCATTATCCCATCTGGCTTTCAACGCATCCTCTTTTGCTTTAACATCAGCCAGCACTTTTTCAAGTCTTTCAGACCGTTTTTTAGACACAGCATCGTTCTCTTTTTTTAAGCCTGCTATTTCTATTTCCAATCTCATTTTTTTCCTGCTGACTTCATCCAGTTCCGTCGGGCTACTATCAATTTCAGTTCTCAGTTTTGCACCGGCTTCATCAATCAAATCTATTGCTTTATCAGGAAGAAACCTATCTGAAATATATTTATCAGATAAAGTGGCGGCAGCTACAATCGCACTGTCTTTAATTTTAACACCATGATGCACTTCATATCGTTCTCGAATTCCTCTTAAAATAGATATGGTGTCTTCTACACTGGGCTGTTGTACAAGAATAGATTGAAATCTTCTTTCCAACGCAGGATCCTTTTCGATATACTTTCTATACTCATCAAGAGTAGTAGCGCCAATACAATGCAGTTCTCCTCTTGCAAGCATTGGTTTCAATAAATTACCTGCATCCATTGCACCCTCCGCAGCCCCTGCCCCGACAACTGTATGAAGTTCATCTATAAAAAGTATTATTTCGCCATCGTTATCAGCTATTTCTTTCAGGACGGCTTTTAAACGTTCTTCAAATTCCCCTCTATATTTAGCTCCGGCAATTAAAGACCCCATATCAAGAGCCACTATTCTTTTATTTTTCAACCCTTCAGGCACGTCACCACGTATTATACGAATAGCTAAGCCTTCAACTATAGCGGTTTTACCCACACCAGGTTCTCCAATTAAAACCGGATTGTTTTTTGTTCTTCTGGAAAGAATCTGTATCGTTCTCCGAATTTCATCATCTCTACCTATCACAGGATCAAGCTTGTCTTTTCGAGCCAGCTCAGTTAAATCTTTAGAATACTTTTCTAAAGCCTGATAACTATTTTCCGGATTTTCATTTGTTACCTTGTGATTTCCGCGCAACTCTTTAACTGCATCAAGCAGAACTTTATTGTTTATGTTAAACTTTTTTAACACTCCATCCAAGCCCCCCCCGCAGTCAACTAATCCCAACAATAAGTGCTCTACACTGATATATTCATCTTTCATATTGTCAGCTATTTCCCGAGATTTTATAATAACTTCACTAAATTCACGCGAAGCGTAAATCTGCCCTACGCCAGAGCCATCAACCGATGGGTAGGATTTTAGTATATTATTAACTTCAAACTCAAGAGGAGGAATATCTACGCCTATCTTTTTCAACAATGAAGGAACCAAACCGCCTTCCTGAGTTAGTAACGCAAGCAGTAAATGCGCAGGACGCATCTCATGATGTTTGCTTTTTATGGTCAATTCCTGTGCAAAAACCAGTGTCTCTCTAGATTTTACTGTATATTTATCATAATTCATATTGTTATCTCCTTATACTTTTTATCGTTATCTTTGTCGTATTACCTATATATTTGACATTCATCTAATTTATATATAGCATGTTTCTTGCCAAACTAAGTATTTTTTTATAACTACCTAACTATATGCGATATACGAAAAATACGCCATCCATCAAACAGAGACACATTGTCTCTGTTGTTAATTGCGCACTACTTTAAAATGTTGAGCCATAAAGACACAAAAAAGAAACCTACTTTTTCCCAATAAGCTCGATTGGATGTCCATCAGGATCTTTAACGAAAGCAATAATTGTAGTTCCGGCATTCATAGGACCGGCTTCCCGCGAGATAGTACCACCCAATTTTTTAATTTTGGCAGTAGCTTCGTATACGTCATCAACTTCAAGAGCAATATGACCAAAGGCATTTCCCATATCATAGCTTTCAACACCCCGGTTATACGTAAGCTCTATTACACTGCTTTCAGCTTCATCACCATAACCTAGAAATGCTAAAGTAAACTTACCATCCGGGTAATCTTTTTGACTCAAAAGTTTCATACCCAAAACATCTGTGTAAAATTTGACTGATCTTTCAAGATTACCTACCCTTATCATTGTATGTAGTATACGCATTACAACTTCCTTTCATTTACTTTATTATGTGCTAAACTTGTTTTATTATTTTCTTTTAATATGGAGTATGATATTGTTATTTATACACACAGCAAAATGTTTTTTCGATAAATAATAAAAATAAGCAAGAAAAAATAAAAATGAAAAACATACCTACAAGAGAAGAAGCCTTGTCGTTACTGAAAGAGTACAATAAATCCAAATCGCTTATAAACCACGCACTGGCAGTCGAAGGCGTTATGCGATACTTTGCCAAAAAAAACAATGAAGATGAAAACCTTTGGGGTATAATCGGTTTAATTCATGATTTGGATTATGAAAAATATCCCGAACAGCACTGTACAAAAACCAAAGAAATACTGGAATCAAACAACTGGCCGCAAGAATATATCCGTGCCGTTATTTCACACGGCTGGGGTTTATGCTGTGATGTAGAACCAAAATCTACGCTTGAAAAAACACTCTACGCGATCGATGAACTAACCGGATTCATTACAGCTTGTGCACTTGTCAGACCATCTAAAAGCGTGATGGATCTGGAAGTTAAATCTGCCAAAAAGAAATGGAAACAGAAAAGTTTTGCGGCCGGCGCAAACCGCGATGTCATTGTAAAAGGAGCAGAAATGCTTGGGGTTGAACTTAATGATCTAATTTTGGATGTAATTCTCGGCATGCGTGAAGTCGCAAAAGATATAGGTTTATAAAAACCCACTCCTTAATGGGCTGTATCAAAAGTCCTAAAAGCAGGCAAAATCGTTGGAGTACAGGCTTTAGCCTGCAAGGATTCGAGGCTAAAGGCATCACACTAAAGTGTGTACTCCAACTAAAAATAGACTTATGATACAGCCCCATTAACGCTGGCTACTCATCGTAATCTTGGTAACTTTGAATTTTCAAGATAAATATTGTTTTTGTCTTTTTACTTCTGTTCGAAACCACGATTATATTGATTATTAAGAAATTAAAAAGTGAATTCCTGTCAACTAAACAACAAAAACTATCTTATAAATTAGGATATTATGAATACAAGAAAACGGTGTTTAATAGAATTATATATTTCCCTGCTTATAATGAGCATTACTACGCTGTTCCCCAAATTAATAAATTTACCTGTTAACTATATCATTTTTGGGAGATCTGTAATCGCAGCCGTAGCTCTTTATTTATATCTTAAAATTCGCAAAAAAAAATGTTTTATTCCATCAGGCAAAACCTATGTGATAGTTGTTTTTACTGGCATCCTGCTTGCATTGCACTGGCTTGCCCTCTTTGAGGCAATAAAGATATCTTCTGTTTCAATAGGAATAATATCATTTTTTACTTATCCTGTAATGACAATTTTCTTAGAACCGCTATTTTTCAAAAATAAGTTGCATCTAAGTGACTTTATCCTTTCCATTCTTGTTATTATAGGGGTATATCTTATTGTTCCTGAATTAGAATTTGGAAATGCAGTAACAAGGGGAGTTATGTGGGGTTTGATCTCAGCATTCCTTTTTGCTTTAAGGAATATTATATCTAAAGGAACCCTCAACGTTCATTCGGGTGAAGAGGTTATGATGTTTCAGTTAATTATAACTGCTTTTTTTCTAATGCCCACAATATTTATATTTACTGCAGACACATCAACTGTCTACCCTAACATTGTAAAGATAACAATATTAGGACTTTTTTTTACTGCCATCCCACACACCCTTCTAATGAGAAGCCTTTCAGGACTTAAACCTAAGACTGTAAGTATAATTTCAAGCCTACAACCATTTTTTTGTGTAACACTTGCGGTACTGTTTTTAAACGAGATACCATCAATTAAAATAGTAATAGGGGGACTATTTATTATTGCTGCTGTTCTATTCGAAACACTAAAATCTAAAGAGAAATAATTTCCCTGCCTTAGATCAAATAAATAACACCTTGGCCCGGTTGTTCCAAGTTCTCCGCAGTAAATATTTTTAGTTTTTTTGAACTTAATTATTAATAAATATAGTTGCGTATATTGATAAAATAGGTATGTATAGCATAGACTTAGAGAATAAGTAGATATTTATTTTATTAAAATCAACAAAAAGAATTGAGCAATGAAAAATGGAAGATTACAAAAGCAAAGCAAACCAGATAAAGTTAACGATTCTGTCCTATTCTCTAACGTTTATTGTGGGTGTGGCAGTAACAACTTCCCTTTTTGCTTAAACAACCAGTAGCGACTTACTTTAAAACAAACCTGAAAATAGCTGGAACTGTTTTTTCATATTTTATGTTCGGAATGCTTATAAATGAATTTTTGAATGGTTATTTGGTAAAATTCATTAAGGTAAAACAGGAGATTTTTCTTGCGGGATTAATATTTGTAGCCTGTGTAGTAAGTATGTTTTTTATAAGCAGCATCTATATGCTAGGTGTACTGCTCTTCATTACAGGTCTATGTTTCGGTGTATTAGTTCATATCCCAAATACACTAATTGTACATGCTTTTGATAAAACGATCAGATCTGTCAAATTAAACAGACTTGATCTCTTTTTCAGCATAGGTTCATTTGTTTATCCTTTTATCGCCGGTGCTATGCTTACCAGCCTTTGCTCATTCCAGCAGGTTTACCTAACTGTATTAATAATAGTTCTTTTCATTTTTTTTATGACCTGTATCGTCAAACTACCTAATTTGGACTCATCGTCTAACGACAGCGCAACAGCTGTACAGCACTTTTCAAAATGGAATATTAACGTTTTTCTTGTATTCTTCGTTCTTGTTTTCTATTTTCTTTCATATATTGCATTTACATACTGGGTCGTAGACTACTTAGTGTCTGTGCTGAAAGCACATAAAGTTTTAAGTTTTAGGTGTTAAGGTTTAA
>CAZVCD010000045.1:0-15834 GCA_964625675.1 uncultured Victivallales bacterium
ATTACGAATTCCTACTTAAGTTTATTTCACCTGATCCAATTGTTGTACATACTCTCTGCCGCTTTTATACTTCGATATTATCTTGTATCTTCATGTACTTATTTCTTACCAGTTTTAAATTTTTAAAAAACTATTTAGCTATCTTGGTGGTATGTGCTTTTTGGGCTTGTTGCCGATTAAATATTCCATATTCTCAATTTGGGAATAATAATCTTTTTTGCCTGAATTTGATGTTTCCATCTTTAATATTATTAATGCGAAAAATAACTGTTAATAGAGCAATATTTTTTATATTATCTTTATTATGGGTTGCACAAATACGGCCTGAGTATTATGCTCCACTTCTATTAAGTGTCATTTATTTTATAGGGATGATAATTTATAGAACATTATATAAAAAAAGAAAAGTGAAACTAACATTAAAGACAAAACAAATTGTAACTGTCTTTTTAATTTGTTCTATACCTATTTCTTTATTGTGTTTTGAACAGAATAAAAAAAAAGAGAATATTAGCCTGGATAAATATCTGTTATTAGGTCTTGAGCAATGCTATACCAGCCTTTATTCAAAGCTGCATCCTGAAGAAAAAATATCTGCAATGGTAGAATATAAAAATGTAACAGATAAAGCCTTCAATAAGCCAGAAGGCTTTTGGGATGCTTGTAAAAAAAATCCTATAAAAGTGACTAAATATCTTACATTGAACGGTTCTTTGAATTCCATTATACTTATTCCTGCATTATTACGACATCGAAATCTATTTATGCCTGAATCATTAGGGAAAAAGGGAGAAATTGTTGAATTAGCACTTATCCTTATTATTTTGTTATACGGGACTATTATTGGAGTTAATGGATTAAAACAAGGTAGCGAAATTACTCGTAATAATATTTTAAAATTTTTATTAAACCCTAAAATGATTATATTGGTGTTATTTGTTTCTTCTTCGTTTGCGGCTATTATGCTACTCATTCCTGACGCTCGATACTGGATTTCATGGATTCCGATCGTCTTCTTGTGGATGGCCTGGAGCGTGTCACAAATTTATAAAAAAATACATTCTAAGCCAACAACAATTATAGTGTCGTTTGTTTTATTTATTTGGTTCTGCTATCCGCTTTTTGGTAGACAGTACTCTAATCAACTGCTAATCCGCGAAATGAGAAAAGAAAGAAAAGAATATATGCTTAAGCCAAAAGTTACTGGCTTATCACCAACGGGGATTTCTACTTTTGCATTTGGTCTTGATGTAGAAGTACTAACGATATATAATTTAAACACTTTAAAGATAAAAAATGAAGATTTTGATTTTATTATTATTAATAAATATTTGAGAAATTCTGCTTTTTGGGCAGAAAATGATGAATTCATGGTCAAGTTTGAACAGAACCCAGGAGCTTATGGTTATAAATTTCTTGGAGCATCTCAGGATAAACATCAAACTATGGTTTATGCAAAAAAATATTAATGAAAAAGAAAACAAAAATATTAATTCTTATTATAGCAGATAGTGCTGCAAATAGCATTAAAACTATTATTTCTAAGATACCATGTGAAATTTGCAATTCAGATATTTTTTCAACAGAAATACTTATTATTGATGATAAATATACTGATGATACAACTGAACTGAGTCAAAAATTTAAAAAAATATACCCCAAAAGCAGCATGTCTATTTTGCATAGTCCTGTTGACCAAGGGTATGGCGAAAATCGAAAACTTGGTTATCAATATGGCATAGACAATAACTTTGATATTATTGTTTTGCTGCATGAGAATGGACAATATAATCAAGAATTACTTATTGATATGATAAATCCCATACTTGATAATGAAGCTGAAATTGTATTCGAATCAAGAATGTTAAACAACAGGGAAGCTATCAAAAAGGTGATACCTCTGCATAAGCTTATTGGAATGCAGATTTTGAACAGAGTTCAGAACCTTATTTTAAAATCAAATCTTTCTGAATTTTACACCGGATATGGAGCCTATAAAGTTGAAATACTTAAAAAAATTCCTTTCATGTATAATTCTAATAACTTTGCTTTCAATATAGATATTCTTATCCAGTTTATTGATAAACACTGTAAGATAAAAGAAATACGGCTTCCTACGCTATATAGAGATAAGTTTAGCTATGCAAAAGGGATAAAATATATATTTAATATGATCAAGGCATCCTTGCTTGCTAGAATTCAAAAATACAATATATACTACCATCCTAAATTTGATTACGAAAACGAAAATACAACTTATGCCTCTAAACTAGAATTCACAAGCAGTCATAAATTTGCTGTGGACTATATAAATAGTAATTCGGTCGTTGTTGATATTGGGTGTGGTCCAGGGTTTGTAGCAAATGCATTAGTAGAGAAAGGCTGTATCGTACATGGCTTTGATCAATTCAAGCAAAATACAATAATCAAAAAGCTGGAAACTTATCATGTAATTGATTGCGACAATATTGCCAGTACTTTTGAATTCAAAGGAGATAGACTGGATGCTGTGCTGCTACTTGATATAATAGAGCATCTTAAAGATCCTGAAGCTTTTTTGTGGTCGCTCCGCAATAAAATATCTAACTATGAACCCGAAATAATAATAACAACGGCTAATATCGCATTTATTGTTACAAGAACCTTGCTTTTTTTTGGACAATTTAATTATGGTAAAAAAGGAATTCTTGATATTTCTCATAAGCGCTTATTTACGTTTAAACAATTAAAACGTTCACTAATAAATAGTGGCTATAATATTCGAAAAACAACCGGAATACCAGTCCCTTTCCCTCTTGTTTTTGGAAATAATATATTTTCAAAATTTCTTTTGCTGATAAATCTTTTTTTGATAAAAATATGGAAAGGGTTATTTTCATATCAAATTGCAATAATTGCTTCTCCGCAGCCTACTCTTGAAACACTCCTAAAACGATCTAAATTAGAAAAGATGAAAAAATAAACTTATTTAATATTATTTATGATCACAATGCATTCTTCAAAAAACAGATCCTACCTTTACAACAAAAAGCGACATTTATTTGTTGTCATTATTGTAGCTATTGGGTGTAGAGTTATGGTGGCGTATTTTATTGGCAACTCATTTCAACCAAGAACGTGGGAATATGAAGTCCTTACACAAAACATGTTAAATCATGGTGAATATGTTTTTAACTACAGAGAATATGGTGAATACAAAGCACTGCTTGCTCCAGGATATTCATTTTTAACTTATGCTGTTTATAAAGTTTTTGGAACAAATCATGTTATAATGCTATTTATCCAATTTTTTCTTATGAGCGCCTTTTGTGTAATAATATATAATCTATCTGAACTCTTTTTTAAAAATAGGTTAATTGCATTTATTTCCGGGGTGTTGGTGGCATTACATCCAGGCCTAATTTATTATAGCTCAACTATCCTGCATCAGCTGAATCTATATATTTTTCTTTTCTATGCTTCTGTTTATTTGATGTGCCTCTGTTATCTTAAGGGAAGCTGGATGCATTTTATTCTGCTTGGCATTGTTGGAGGCTGTGCGGTATTGACAAGAGCAACAATCTGTCCTGTTATTTTACTGTCATTAGCAATTTATATTTTTATTAATAGGAATATATGTCTTAAAAAAAAAATTGTTCGATCAGCTACTGTTTTGATTATTCTTATTTGTGTTAATGCGCCTTGGACTATTAGAAATTATATTGTACTTGGCAAACCTATTTTTTCCCAAACGAACAAATGGGAGTCTTTCTGGGTGGGTAATAATTCGGAAGCGACTGGAGGACATTTTAAGACCGATGGAACAATTGTTCTTCAGCATAAACCTCAAAAAATGCAGGAAGAAATAAATGCTTCAGATAATGAAATTAAAGACAATGAAATTTTCAAGAAATATGCGTTTAATTATATAAAAGAACACCCCACTGATTTTATTTATGGCCTTTTAAGAAAAGGAACTTTGTTCTGGTGGTTTTATCCTCAGACGGGAATACTTTATCCTAAATTTTATCTTGTCTGTTATAAAATTATCTATTTAATAATGGCTATATTTACTGTTGCCGGGCTTGTTCTTTGCCATTTGAATAAAATGTGGCGGACAGTAATGGTTTTTCCTTTGATATTGGTACTTGGAATTTGGGGTGTGCATACAATTAACTTTATGGAAATGCGGCATCGCTGGACAGTAGAGCCGGTGATGATTCTTTTCGCCAGCGTTGCGGTTTATTATATATTTAAATTTATCTGTAGAAAATTTATGAAAGACAGTTCTTTATGAAAGCAGTTCTTGTTACAGGTTCTTCTGGTTTAGTTGGTAGCGAAACGGTAAGCTTTTTTTGTGAAAAAGGTTTTACTGTAATTGGCATTGACAATAATTTTCGAAAATATTTTTTTGGTGAGGAAGCGTCTACAGCGTGGAACACAAAAAAATTAAAGGAAAAATATCAGAATTTCATTCATCATAATGTTGACATTAGAGATAATGACAAGCTCTGCAAAATTTTCTCTAAATATAGTAAAGATATTAAACTTGTGGTTCATTCCGCAGCGCAACCTTCACACGATTGGGCTGCTAAAGAACCAATTACGGATTTTACTGTTAATGCTAATGGGACGTTAAATCTTTTGGAACATACAAGAAATTTTTGTCCTAAAGCTACTTTTATCTTTATGAGTACCAATAAGGTTTATGGGGACACGCCTAATTTACTTCCTCTGGAGGAAAAAGAAACAAGATGGGAAATTGACAAGAAACATCCTTTCTATGAAAATGGAATAGGTGAAACTATGAGTATCGACAACAGTACTCATTCAATATTTGGTTGTTCAAAAGTAGCGGCAGATATTCTTGTGCAGGAATATGGAAGATATTTTGATATGAATACTGTTGTATTTCGTGGAGGATGTTTAACTGGTCCGGCACATTCGGGAACGAAATTGCATGGTTTTTTGGCTTATCTAATGGCATGTGTAATAGATAAGCAAGGTTATCAAATATTTGGTTATAAAGGTAAGCAGGTTCGTGATAATATTCATTCCGAGGACTTAGTTAATGCTTTTTACCTGTTCTATTTAAAACCCCAAAAAGGTAAAATATATAATATGGGGGGAGGACGTTATAGTAATTGTTCTGTGTTAGAGGCTATAACAATATGTGAAAAAATATCAGGAAATAGGATGAGTTATGAATACGTTGACAAAAATCGAAAAGGAGATCATATTTGGTATATTTCTGATGTAAGAAATTTTCAGAACGATTATCCTGATTGGCGGTATACAAAAAATATCGAAGATATATTATTAGATATTTATACAGGACTAAGGAAAAGAAAATAATGCAACTGTCTATAGTTATTCCAGCTCATAATGAAGAATTTGTTATAGCTGAAACAGTTAAAAGCTTAGATAAATGCCTGAATGGCGAAATTCCGGGTAAGTATGATCTTTTAATCGTCGCAGATCATTGTACTGATAATACTGAAAGTATTCTGGAAGAATTATCAGTACAATATGACAATGTAAAATGGATCAGAAATAATAATAGTCCAGGATTTGGTATGGCGGTTCGGCGTGGGTTAAACTCTTTTAAGGGAGATGCTGTTGTACTGTTTATGGCTGATTCAAGTGATTCTCCGGAAGATGTTCTTTGCTATTATAAAAAGTTAAATGAAGGGTATGATTGTGTCTTTGGATCACGCTTTATTAAAGAAGGACACATAAAAAACTATCCAAAATATAAGCTTGTTTTGAATCGAATAACTAACTCTTTTATAAGACTGCTTTTTTGGTACAAGTATAACGATACAACAAACGCCTTTAAGGCATATCGCAAACAGGTGATTGAAGGATGCAGGCCTTTTTTATCTCCACACTTTAACTTGACAGTTGAACTGCCCCTGAAGGCTGTAATAAGAGGATACAGCTATGCTGTTGTGCCGATAAGCTGGATTAATCGAGCAAATAGAATCTCAAACCTTAAAATCAAAGAAATGGGTTCTAGATACTTTTTTATAATATTTTACTGTTTTATAGAAAAATGGATGACTCACAAGGATTATTATAGAAAAAAGAAAGAGAAAAATTAATGAAAAGATATCTCGTAACAGGAGGAGCTGGATTTGTTGGGTCAAATATTGCGTTTGCATTAAAAAATAATTTTGAATGCGAAGTTATCGTTTTGGATAATTTGTTAAGACGTGGGAGTGAGCTGAATTTAAAGAAATTTAATAATTATGGAATTAAATATATTCACGGAGATGTTAGAAATATACAGGACATTATGCAAGTTGGTAATGTTGACTATTTATTCGAATGTTCCGCAGAACCAAGCGTTCTTGCCGGTTCGAACGGAAGTCCAAGATATGTAATTGATACTAACTTGAATGGAGCGATCAATTGTGCTGAATTTTGCAGAAAATATAATGCAGGTATGTTCTTTTTATCCTCAAGTCGAGTTTATCCTGTGCGGGAACTTTCTTCGTGCAAATATATTGAAAAAGAAACACGTTTTGAACTCGCAGAAGGAGAACAACCTTTTGGAATTTCAAAGACTGGCATGTCAGAAAATATTTCTCTTAATGGCCACAAATCTTTTTACGGGGCTTCAAAGCTTGCTGCAGAACACATACTTGAAGAATACCGAATTACGAATGATTTTCCGATAATACTTAATCGCTGTGGTGTTATAGCTGGGCCGGGGCAATTTGGGAAAATTGATCAGGGAATAATTTCTTTTTGGTTGGCATCGCATTTTTTCAAAACTCCCTTAGCATATATAGGATATGAGGGCAGCGGTAAACAAGTACGTGACGTTCTTCATATTGATGATTTAATAGAATTGATATTATTACAACTACAGAACCCGAGTGCCTTTTCAAAGGATGTTTTTAATGTTGGTGGTGGAAATGAGGTTTCTTGCTCCCTGCTAGAGTTAACTAGAACTTGCTCTAAGCTTACAAAAAATAAAATATCAATATCAAAAGTTAAAGAACAAAGATATGGGGATATTCCAATTTATATCTCTGATTGCAGCAGAATTAACAAATTGACTAATTGGAAACCTAAAATTTTATTAGAGCAAATATTGGAAGACTATTATAAGTGGTTTAAAGATAATATTGATGTTCAAGGCTTAATGAAAGAGGTACTGATACATTAGCATGAAATTTTCGCTTATAACAGCTTGTCTTAATTCTGAGAAGAGCATTCAGAGAACTATCGATTCGGTGCTTTCTCAAAAATATGAATATATTGAACATATTTTTGTTGACGGAGGGTCATCTGACTCAACCTTGGATATTGTTCAGAGATATATAGAACTGGTTGAGAAAAATCACTTAAACATTAAAATAAAAATTATTAATCAAAAAGAAAAAACGGGAATTACCGGAGCTTGGAATCTTGCTCTGAAAGAAATTACAGGAGATATTATTCATATACTGAACAGCGATGATTGGTATGAACCAGAAACCTTATCGACTATTGTAAAAACTTTTACTAAATACCCTGATGCTGGCATTGTTTATGCAGCAGCATATTTTCATACTGGCGAAGATAATAAGTTTATTCGTTATTGTCGTCCGCTTATTTTTTTCCCTTTCTTAATGCCCCTAGCGCATCCGTCAACGTTTGTAAGAACATCTGTTTTTAAAAAAGTTGGCGTGTTTGATGAAAATTATTCTATCTCGGCTGACTATGACTTTGTTTATAGATGTTACAAGAATGGAATCAATTTCATGAAAATTAGTAACCCTTTGGTTAATATGATGCTAGGAGGAACTGCTAATTCAAATAGAAATATAGCAAGAAAAGAGACTCTTAAGGTAGCATTAAAACACTCTTCCTTCCCCCTTTTTCCTTATGTCGCCTACTGGATTCGTAAATTATTTAAACGATAATGGTGTTATTAACATTGAAATTTTAAAATGTGATATTAATATATCTATATTATGAAGAAATATATAAACAGAAATTGCATTGGGCATATTAGAGAACTTTTAGATAACTTTCCGGTTGTTGCTATTCTTGGGCCACGGCAGGTTGGCAAGACGACTTTAGCTAAATATTTATCTTCTCTATCAAGTAAAGATACTTTGTATTTGGATATGGAAAATAGAGGGGATAACTTAAAACTGGATGAGCCTGTTTTATATTTAAACTCCCACAAAGAAAAGCTAGTAATTATTGATGAGATACACCTTAAACCTGAAATATTTCGAGATCTAAGGGGAATAATTGATTTTTATAATGTACCGGGAAGGTTTATCATTCTTGGTTCTGCATCAGGCGAGCTTCTGAAGCAAAGCTCTGAAACATTGGCTGGGCGTGTAGCATATTATGAACTATCGCCTTTTAATTTTAAAGAAGTAAACGACCTTCAAACTTTATGGTGGCGAGGAGGTTTTCCTTTATCATATCTAGCAAAAAATGATAAAATGTCTAAAACATGGCTTAATAATTTTATTAAAACATTTCTTCATATTGATATTCCAATGTTGGGCTTTAATATTCCACCAAAACAACTCGAGCAGTTTTGGGAGATGCTTGCTCATTTGCATGGTAGCTTATGGAATGCCAGCTTGATTGGGAAAAATTTTGGACTTACATCTCCCACAATAAAACGTTATCTGGGCCTGCTTGAATCAACACATATGGTTAGAGCACTGTATCCGTTTAGTACAAACATTAAAAAAAGACTTGTAAAGACCCCAAAGGTATATATACGTGATTCTGGGATATTACATGCATTATTACGTATTTCAGATATTGATAGACTTTACAGTAACCCTATAGTTGGAATGTCCTATGAGGGGTGGGTTATCGAGCAAATTTGTTCCGCTTGCAGTGACATGGAACTAAGGCCCTACTTTTATAAAACTCATGCAGGAGCTGAAATTGATCTTGTAATTGACATTGGAGGGGAACTACTCGCGGTCGAGATCAAAAGATCGCTTTCTCCTAAGCCTGAAAGGGGCTTTTATGAAGCGGTAAAAGACCTTAATATATCTAAAAAGTATCTTATTTATCCTGGAAAAGAGAAATTTGTTTTAAAAAACAACGTTCATGTTTTACCAATCAATGACTTTATCGAAATACTGGGTAGAGTATAAATAAGATTTTTTTTAAAATATAGTCAAAAATTTAGCAAATTGAAATACCTCTAGTGTAGAAACAGGCTTAAAAACAATAATCGGATATGAATTTAAATGACATTATTTGATACACATTTTCATTGGGATAGAAAGACAAAACCTGAAATTATTGTTGAAGAGGCAAAACAAAACGGGGTGCAGTATGCTGTCTGTGTGGGCGGAGATTATGAAAGCTCTGTCGAATCTTCTAATTTTGTAGAGTCTTTTGATAATTACTGGTTTTCAGCAGGAGTTCATCCACACGAAGCATCAAAGTTTGATGGAGATTTGAGCTGTTTTGATGAACTTTTCTCTAATTCAAAGATGGTTGCAGTTGGAGAAATAGGGCTTGATTTCTTTTACGGTTTTTCAGATATAAAGAGCCAGTTAAAGGTTATGGAAATATTTACAGAACGTGCGCTGGATCTGAATAAACCTCTGATTGTTCATTGCAGAGATAAAGATGAAAAATTTGACGCTTACAAAGAATCTTATCAGATATTAAAAGATTTTGCTAAGGATGGAGGAAAGTTTGTAATACATTGTTTTACCGGAAACAGTTATTGGCTTGATAAATTTTTGGAACTGGGTTCATATATAGGTATTACAGGAATCGTAACATTTCCAGCGGCAGAGAACATTCGAAAGCTTGCTCCGGCTATTCCTAATGAGCGTTTACTTATTGAAACAGATTCACCTTATTTGGCTCCAAAACCATATAGAGGAAAAATAAATTTTCCAAAATATCTTATAGAAACGGCAAAAAAACTGGCGGAAATAAAAGCGATGAATATTGAAAAAATGTCAGAATTAACTACATCAAATGCTATGAAATTCTATAACTTAAATGTACAGTGATTCGCTTTATAAATTATTAATAGACAACAATGTTATATTAGCAGTTAAAACAAATTGACAAAAACAAGATTTACTTTGAATATGTAGGGAAGCAATGACTACTGAAACAAATATAAAAATATTGATGATCGAAGAGGATTTAGAATATACGAAATCCTTAACAAAGTCTTTGTCAGGGGTGAAATCTTTTATTTTTTCAATTTCCTGTGTTTCAACTTTAGCAGAAGCTTTTTCTAAAATAAAAACCGAAGATTTTGATGTCGTACTTCTAGATTTATTTTTGCCCCAATGCCAGGGATTGCTGACGCTTAAAAAACTACGAGCATGTAATTCTGACCTACCGATTATTATTTTAACCGGGCGTGAAGATGTAGAGTTGGCGATAAATGCTGTACGTTACGGTGCGCAGGATTATTTAATAAAATCACAGATAACCAGTCATTTTTTATCTTTAGCTATTCGTTATGCTGTTGAAAGAAAAAAGACGGAAAAATTTCACAGAGAGCAACTTCATTTTCTTCAAAGTGTTATGGATAATATTCCGAGTCCGCTTTTCGTAAAAGATACTGATTTGCTTTTTAACGCATGCAATGTGGCATTTGAAGAGATGTTTGGAGTTGCTAAAGATAATATTATTGGGCGAACAGTTTTTGAGATATTTGAAAAAAAGACGAGTGAAATGATTCGGGAAAAAGAGTTAAAACTGCTGGCCGGGGAGCAAATGCAGATATATGAACTAGCAATTCCGGATAATAATGGAAACCTAAAAAACATGTTTTTTCATGAAACTTCGCATAAGAGAGCTGATGGCACTTTAGGTGGCCTGATTGGGGTTGCAACCGATGTTTCTCCATTAAAAGAAGCTGAAAATTCATTGCAAAATGCAAAAAAAGAACTCGAGGCTAAGGTATTGGAACGCACTCAAGTATTGTTTGAGACAAACATACAGCTTAAAAAACAAATTGAGAAAAGAAAAAATCTTGAAAAGATGTTAAATAGAGAACGAAAAATATTTATAAATGGACCTGTTGTTGTTTTTCGTTACGGTGTCCTTAATAAAGCTACTCCGGTAGAGTATGTGTCTCCAACCATAAGGCAGTTTGGCTATGAACCTGAAGAGTTTATATCTGATAAATTAAAATATTCCGATATTATTTGCCCCAGCCATAAAAAGAAAGTTATTGCAGAAATTATGGAATACAGTGAATCTAACATTGAACACTTTGAGCAAAATTATTCTATTAAAAAAAAGAGCGGCGAAGTAAGACGTGTTCATAGTTATGTTGTAATAGGGCGTGATACAGATAACAAAGTTACGCACTATGATGGATATCTTTTTGATATTACTGATTGGAAGCGAGGAAAATAGCGAAAAATTGAGAGCCCCAATTGTGAATTTGAAAGCAGGAATATATGTCGCAGAAAATTGATATAGATAGCATACAGAAGCTAATTGAAGTAATAAAGCATTTAAGGTCTCCCGAAGGGTGTCCATGGGACAGAAAACAAACACATGTTTCCCTAAAACCTATGCTTGTGGAAGAAACAGCAGAACTGCTGGACGCAATTGATGCTAAAGACGATGAAAATATACGGGAAGAGTTGGGTGATATTTTAATGCATATAGTATTCCATTCTCTTATTGCAGAAGATGAAAAACGCTTTACCTTTGCTGATGTAGTAAAAGAAGTAGCAGAGAAAATGGAACGAAGACATCCTCATATATTTGGGTCAGCTGCCAAGCTGGAAGAGGCTGATCAGGTGGTAGAATTATGGAAAGAAATAAAAGCGAAAGAAAAAGCGGCTAAAGGAATTGAAAGAACATCTATTCTTGGTGGAACTCCCAAGAACCTGCCGGCACTATTGCGTTCAAGAGATATTCAGAAAAAAGCCGCTGCAGCCGGGTTTGATTGGGACAATGAGTCGGGGATTTTAGATAAAATTGATGAAGAAATTTTAGAGCTGAAAAATGCTTTTAATGAAAATGATGAAGAAAATATAGACGAAGAAATAGGTGATATTTTATTTTCTGTTGTGAATTTAAGTAGGTTTAGAAAAGGAAAGTCAGCAGAGGAATTGCTTCATAAAACAGTTGATAAATTTGAAAAACGGTTTCAGTTTATGGAAGAAACGCTTAGTTTAAAAGATATAAAAATGTCAGACTGTTCGTTAGCTGAACTTGAAAAACTATGGCAAAAAGCTAAACTTTCTTAAAGTGTACAGGAATTTACTCTTTAACTTAGTCATAGTCAACAATATTATACCGGAGGTATTTTAGTTTTTAGTTTCTTTGTGTTATTTCTATACACAATGATTTTTATTATTTTTCGAAAACCATTTCGCTTTGGGTATAAATAACGCAGCAAGTAAAAAGATAAAAACAAGATTTATCTTGAAAGATTAACAGATAAATAATGGTGATATATGAAGATCTTAAATGAAAATTTTGTGAAAATTTACGATACAACTTTAAGAGACGGATCTCAGGCTGAAGGAATTTCATTTTCCAAACACGATAAAGTAAGTATTGCGGAAATGCTTGATAACTTCGGAGTTTCATACATTGAAGGTGGATGGCCGGGTTCAAACCCTAAAGACATAGCTTTTTTTGATGCGGTCAAAGGGAAAAAATTTAAAAATGCAAAGATAGCAGCATTTGGCAGTACCAGACGAAACTCCAACAAGGTAGAAGATGATGATAACATAAAAAAGCTTTTAGAATCCGAAGCACCTGTTATTACTATTTTTGGAAAAGCCTGGATGTTGCATGTACATGACATTCTTCGCATAAAACCAGAGCAAAATCTACAGTTAATTGCTGATTCCTGTGCCTATCTTCGTGATAATGGGCGTGAAGTTATTTTTGATGCAGAACATTTTTTTGACGGATATAAAGATAATTCTAAGTTTGCTTTGGCCGCTTTAAAGGCAGCTGTTGAAAATGGAGCTTCTACAATTACGCTTTGTGATACTAATGGGGGAACTTTAACTTCAGAAATTGTAACCATTTGTCGTCATGTTGTAAAATCATTTTCCTCAGATATATGTGTTGGAATCCATTGTCATAACGACTCAGAGTTGGCAGTTGCAAACTCTTTAGCTGCAGTTGAGGAAGGAATAAGACATATTCAGGGAACAATAAATGGGTTTGGGGAACGTTGTGGTAACGCAAATTTATGCTCAATTCTTCCGTCATTGGAATTAAAAATGGGCATGAAGGCTCTTTGTAAAGATAATCTGAACAAATTGAAAGAAGTTAGTAGGTTTGTTGATGAAACTGCCAATGAAAAAAGCAATAGTCGCTTACCCTTTGTAGGACAAAGTTCTTTTGCACATAAAGGCGGAATGCACGTTAATGCTGTGGCTAAAAATTCGACTTCCTTTGAACATATAGCTCCTGCTCTTGTGGGTAATAAACGTAGGATTCTTGTTTCTGATCTTTCCGGGAGAAGCAATATTTTAATGAAAGCTGCTGAGCATAATTTAAAAGATCTTACATCTGAAGATTTAAAAGAAATCTTGGAAGAGTTAAAAAAGATGGAGAATGAAGGATATGAATTTGAGACTGCAGATGCTTCATTCGGACTTATGATGAAAAAAGTAATGAATGAACACGACCCATTCTTTTATTTGGACGGCTACAGGGTTATTATTGAAAAACGTGGACATAATGAACCGTGTCTATCTGAAGCTACTGTGAAACTTAATGTAAAAGGGCAAAGCGAACTCACAGCTGCAGAAGGAGAAGGTCCTATTAATGCTTTAGATAAGGCTCTTAGAAAGTCTTTAAGTCGTTTTTACCCTGAGATAGCTGATGTTAAACTAAAAGACTATAAAGTAAGAATACTAGAAGGCGAAGGAGGAACATCAGCTAAAACCAGAGTCTTAATTGAATCTGGTGATGATAAGCAGACTTGGGGTACGGTTGGTGTAAGCGAAAATATTATTGAAGCTTCATGGGAAGCGTTGGTTGATTCAGTCGAATATATTCTTTACAAAAGAAGAACAGATGATAATTAAAAGCATAGGAACTTGCTATTTAGTTTGCTAATAAACTATAATATTATAACACTTGTTAAATAAAAAAGATAAAGGCAAAGCTTGCCTTGTTATTTTTTGTATAGTCTATTAACTGCAGATACAAGATTTTGTGTCTCTACTTATACAAGGAATTATAATGTATTTGATACCGGTAAAAGTCGATTTGAACTTACAAATAAAAAGATACGTTATAATCTTTTTGTGTGCCGGAATAGTGCTTTGCGGAACGGCTATACCAAAAGCCAAAGCAATGGACCCTGTAACAATAGCAATATTGGCTCCTATTTTATTGCCTTACGCTATTAAGATAGCAGAGTATACGGGCAAGGGATTAATAAAAACCATTCCAGGGTGGGTAAGAGCTGGAACACAAATGCTAAATATTTTAAGGCTGCCCTTGGGGTTTTGTCAGGTATTTTTAGGATTTCCTTTTGGGTTAGCAGGCTATGGTTTCGGCAACATATTCAAAGGGAGTGTCGCCCCCTTTCTTGTTATGAAGGAAATATTATGTATGCCTTTGTATTTTTTCGGGCTTAAAAATTAAAAAGAGTTTACAGCTTTAATCTTGGTAGGGTAATATAAGTTATTCTGCTTTGTGTACATATGTGAGGGATGCTTATGGGCCGGTTTGACGATAAATATATTAAAGATCTGATATATTCGAGAAAGCGAAGAAAAAAATTTAAAAAAATGGGAGCTTTGCTAAACGATTGGTATGGTGAAGAAGCAGGAAAACAGGAACTCGCCTCTTATTTACCCAAACCAGTTCATATTAAAGATACACTTGATGCTGTTTTAGGTAATGCCGTGGGACCAGGAGAATATAAGCTTATTGACTTGAAGAAAAACTGGAAAACGTTGATGGGAGAAGATGTTGGCAAAAACTCAGAACCTGTTAGTATCAAAAATAAAATTCTTATCATTGAAGTTAAAAATAGTATTTGGCTTATGCAGTTAAAAAACTTTTATAAACATATGGTTGAGAAAAAAGTGAAATCTTTCTGTGGAAATAAATTTTGTAATAAAATTTACTTTGTCCCAGTTGGCAAAAATTAAATTGCGATTATATTGAAATCTTTCAAGTGTGTTTTATATAGAAGCGGTATACTGAACTGACATAGATTTTTGGTGTACAAAATTAAATTGAATTAGAAATATTTCGGGAATAACTTCAGGAAAAGCATGGAAATTTTACATAATGAAGGAAAGCTTTGGACTCCTATACGAACAAAGCCAAAAAAAGAAAAAAAACTGGCTGAATACTGTGAAGCCTATAAAATAGATTTTTATTTGCCACTTAGGCGGAGTATTAAGCGTTATGGCCGAAAAACGGTGGAGTTTTTTCCTCCGATGTTTTGTGGCTATATCTTTTGTTTACTAGACAAGGATATATATGACTTACTTGTCAGGTCGAATGCCGTTTTTTTTAAAGTAAAAATAGATGAAGTTTCTGAAAAACAACTGATAGTAGATTTAAATAATGTCAAAATTTTCGAGAAATATTCACAGCAGAAAGAAGTTGAAATAAAACCGGAACTTGTATCAGGAGTTCAGGTGCAAGTTACCAAAGGACCTCTTTGCGGTATTTCCGGCATTATTCAAAAACGTAAAAACAATATTGCTGTTACTGTAAATATTGGAATGTTGGGACAATCTGTGTCCGTAGAAGTTGACATGGGAGACGTCGAAATAGAAAAATAATGTAACTAGAAACTTTGCAAAAAAATCTTGCTCGGGTCTTAACATATTTATTGCTTGGGAGAAAACCCCCTATTTTTTGGGGAAATATGTTTTTGAGCTCAAAAAA
>CAZVCD010000046.1:0-15506 GCA_964625675.1 uncultured Victivallales bacterium
GTTAATAACTATCAAAAAGGAATCATTTCATAATTTTTTAATTTTTTTTGAGCTCTAAAAAATATTTTCCCAAAAAATAGGGGGTTTTCTCCCAGGCACTACTTAACAACAGTAGTGCACATAAGTCCACAGGCTGCTAACTCAGGATACGCAATGTTTTGGATATTCTATGGTGTGGGATGTTTCTTATCAAGTTTTGCAGTGCAATATATCAAAGTTGGTAAATATATATATTATATTATTGTTTCCTTTATAGCTTATATTTTAGTTTATTACTCTGTAGATGCCATAATGATGTATATATCAATATCATTACTGGGACTTGGTTGTGCAACTGTTTATTCTTCAAGTCTATCTTTCGGAACACTTCAAATTCTACACCCTTCACCCAGATTAATGTCTCTTTTTATTTGCGGTACAGGGGTAGCAACCTGGCTGGGAGAAATTGGCTCTAGCTGGATTCAGGCTGCATACGGCATAAAATCAATAATTATAATTAGTAGTTTATTGATGTTAGTTGCTATGGTGCTTCAGGCTATAGTTCTCTTAAACCAAAAAATCGTAGAAAAAGAAGCATAATCTAGCGTTGCTTAAACGCTGAACTTTGAAGCCGTCTTAGCCCCGTCGGATGACTGGGGGACTCGTGTTTTTGTATTTTTGTTTTGTCGCATTGTTAAACTTTGTTGGCTATGAGTAAGTTAAAAAGCAAATTACTATACACTTGAATTAAAAAACATAAAAATTAGACAGACGCCGTCTGTCTCTACAGTAAAATTTTAAAATTATCAAAAGTCAATTGTAGAGACACATCAGACGTCGCTCATTCGAACATGCCCCCCCCGACACAGTAGGCATGCCTTACACAGCGTAAAAAACAGGCAATACGTGTTTGCGACGCAAACATTGCGTCTCTACAATTTATGCAGTGTAAAATTCAATTTCATGAGAATATAATATTGTTTATAAAAAATTTCTTCTGACAGCGTCAAAAAGTATTACAGTTACGGCCTGTGCAACATTAATCGACTCAAAACCACCGGGCATCGGAATATGAAGCGGCACTGAATTTTCGATATTTTCCACTCCAGATGCTTCGTTGCCAAATACTATTATACTTTTGTCAAACAAGCCCTTGGCTTCGAAACAGCTCTCTCCTCCGGCAGGTTCTGTCCTATAAACCGTATTAAATCCCTGTTTTCTCAAACGTTCAACAAGCAGGGGCAAATCTTCAAATTCCCTCAGTTTAAGCCTAAACTGAGCGCCTAAGGCTGAACGAATAGTTTTTTCGGAAAAAGGATCAACCGTCCCGGCCGAATACCATAGTTCAGTCAAACCGACCGATAAAGCTGTTCGCATAATTGTACCAAAATTTCCTGGATCTGCAATTCTATCAAGGACAAGTATAAACGGTAATTCGGTACAAGAAGCTTCCGTATGCGTTGGAATAGCAGCGACAAGCAAAATCCCTTGTGAGTTTACTGTAGAAGTTAAACGCTCAAACCTATTATCAGGTAAGAAATAAAAGTCAACCTTTGTAAAACTAGAGAGTAGAGACGCAAGATTTTGGGTCTCTGTTTTCAACCTTTCGGGAATAACACCGTACTGTATCAGATCAGGTTGAGAAGCATATAATTCTCCACATGCACGCAAACCTTCACACACACACAATCCGTGCTGCTTCCGTTTTTTACGGCGAGAAAGAGACAAGATTAGTTTTTCCTGCCCCTTAGTTAGCTGTTTGAACTCATTATCATCCATTTAATTACTCATATAATGTTTTTGACCCCCACCCACCACAAATACGGGTAGAGACGCAAGGCTTTGTGGTTCAAGGGCGAGACTGCATGGAAAAGTATTACTAATTAATTCTGTTCAATATCTTTTGACTCATTTCAGGCCAAAATTGACAGACATTTTTATCTGCAGCGCATTTCTTCAGCATATTGACCGCCTGCTCTGTTTTTCCGAGAGAATTAAATATTCTTCCAGCAGAATAGGATGCCTGACAACGAATTATTTTAGGAGACTGAGTATTATCAGCCAAAGCCTTAAACTGTTCAGCTGCTTCACTATTTTTTCCCTCTGTTTCCAACACATATGCTCTATTTAACTGTCCTATACCGGCAGCATAACCAGAAGATGAAGATTTTATTTCATCATTATATACACCTGCTGCTTCTGTATATTTCTTGTTATCATACAGTTTTGAAGCTAACTTAAGACGGGCAAAATCAACAGAAGTATAATTCGGATATCTTTTTATTACAGCCTGAAGCTCTGGTATTGTCGATGCACTCACTACGTCTTCCGATACCTGCATACTGCTTGCATGTCTCGTTTCAAATACAAACAGAATAACGCCAAGTACCAATATTATAATAACCCCAAAAATTGCATATCTTTTCCAATGCTTCAATACAAAATTATCCACCACATCAAGCTCCTTGGATAATCTATCCACCGATTTGAAAGAATTATTTATTTTCTTTGCCATTAAATCATACTCCTAAAAAAATTATAAAATATTTACAAGAAAAATTATATCGAATGTTTAAAAATAAACACTTTCACACCAAAATACAATAATAATACATTCACAATACACTATTTTTGTCATGATTTATAAATCGAAAGGTTTTCTTATGAATGGATAATATTTTCAGTGATCGTATAATCACTGATCCCAAAACAATACAACCACCAATAATAGACCATAAGCCCGGCACTTCTGCATAAAAGATAGCAACCCATAAAGGATTTAATACAGGCTCTATTAATGGTATCATTATCCCCTGAAGAGCTGTGACCTTTTTTATTGCTATAGAAAATAAAACATAAGCAAGTCCCAACTGAAACAGCCCTAAAAAAAATAAGCCTATCCAGGCTTCAGTCGAAGAAGGAATATTCTGCAGCATAAAAGGTAAACAGACTATAACAGTAAAAATATTCCCTAATACAACTGTCCCGAGCGGGGATGCATCTTTCTGCATCCTCATAAATATAATAAGCAAAGCAAAGCTAATACCAGTTATTAATGCTAAAATATTACCCCAAAATCCACTAAAAGTTAATTTGTCAAAGAAAAATAATAAATTTCCTAGTAGTGCTACAGCTATAATAATCCAGTCAAAACAAGAAACCCGCTCTTTTAAAAACCATATTCCAAATATTGCAACATAAATAGGAGCAGAATACTGCAACAAAATAGCATTCGCAGCAGTAGTCATTTTAGTAGATACTACAAATAAAACTACAGTCATACTGTAGCATACTGCACCGAAAAACTGCGACCATGAGCATTTAAAATGACCCTGTTTATAATATATAAACGCTAATAATGGGAGCGCTATGGCACAACGTGTTCCGGCAATAGCCACAGGATTCCAGGAGATTAATTTTATTAAAATTCCGCCTGTACTCCATAACAGAGCTGTAGCAAATAGTAATAACACTGGCTTAACCATAGTGTCCTTGTATTTGTCTTAAAATTTAAATGTATAACTTTGATACTATAGATTTGTTTCTTTTAGAATAAAGCTTCTAAATTTAATCAACATTTTTTTGTGTTCAGGCTAATGCGTAAGTACACAATTTCGCATCGACCTTATCACCTGCGTTTTCCCGTTCTTCGAGAAATTCTTTTAAATTATTTAGTTCCACTAGATAGACCTGAATATCTTCTGTTGCTTCATTAAATGTTTCAGGATTTATATTTTCAGAGTCGTTCTCATCTATATCCACAAAAACTATAGAAACTGTTTCATTTGTCAACCCCGGAGAGCTATACACAGGTTTTGTAACTTTAACTATTTTTCCTTTATAGCCTGTTTCCTCTTTTAGTTCTCTAAGAGCGGAAATTTTACAATCCTCTCCTTCGTCTATCAGCCCAGCAGGAAATTCTATCACATAATTATCTACAGGCGGTCTGAACTGCCTGACAAGAACAAGCTTATCCGATGGGCGTAGCACCGCTATAATAACAGCCGCACCTCTGTCTGGTGTTCTCTTTATATTTTCCCAGTGTCTAACCACTTCTTTTGCATCTCTATAAGTGATTTTTTCGAATTTAAGCCAATCCCCGCTATAACAAATCTTTCGTTCAATAACAGCAGGACCCTTATTTTGGTTCATTTTTTGTGTCATAAATCGGTTTTTTCTTTAAAAAAGTTTTAATAGTTCAAAATTAGACTTGAAATTAGTTAGGCAAATATTATAATCTTAGTTAACAAGCTAATCAACATTTAAATTCTAATAATCTGACCATTTTTCCTGGTTTAGTTCATAGAAGTAATTTAACCCTAAATCGTTATTTCCCGTATGATTGTTTTCTAAAAAACGTATTACTCCGAATACCTACTATAGACTAACTTATAATTTGGGGGTTGCCAGCTCTCCGGCCGGTTATTATAATTCTTATTGCAAGAGGTGATATTTTCCAATTTAAATTTTCCTTCCAGCCAACCAGAGCAGAATATCGTGTTCATTTCGGCAGCTTCTGAGACTGTTTGAAAGCCAGGCTTCCAAGTTCGTAGAAAAAATGGGAGGAAATAAAAATGAATCATATATTATATCGTTATGAAAAATATAAATTTAATAGGAATGACCGGTGGAATAGGCTGTGGAAAAAGTACTGCTTCAAATATTTTCACTTCACTGAACTGCACCGTGTTAGATGCAGATGCAGTCTGTCATGAATTGTACAATGAACATGACGGCCCTGTTATTCGCGCTGTAACAGAAAGATGGGGAGGCAAGGTTCTAAAATCAAATTCTGTAGACAGAAAAAAAATAGCTGAAATTGTTTTTAACGATAATAAAGAACTTGAATGGCTGAATCAACTTATTCACCCATTGATTTTTGAAAGGACATATAAAGCCTATCAGAATACCCAAGACCTTCTTATTTTTGACGTTCCACTTCTATTTGAGGTTAATTGGGAAAAATATTTCACTAAAATTATATCCATATGGACAACGCCAACCATTCAAATGGAAAGGTTGAGAAAAAGAAATTGGAGCGAAGAAGAAATAAAAGCACGAATCGACGCGCAAATGTCCGTCGATGAAAAACTAAAAAAAGCTGATTTTGGTATAATCAATATTGGAAATTTAGCTTTTCTACTTAAACAATGTAAAAATATTTTATTAGAAATACAAAGGTAACTAATTATGGAAACAGAAAAAAATAACGAAACAGAAAAAAAAGAAACTACTTCAGTTTCTAAAAGAAAGTATGTAAAAAAAACTACGACTAAAACAACTCCTACTGAAGACAAAGCAGAACAAAAGACTGATACACCTACACAGCCAGACTTATTAAAGCAGGAAGACTCTAAAACAAACAATAGACAACAACCAGAAGGTCAAAATAACAATACACCTTCGTCAAACGATCGTAAACAGAACAGGCAAAACAATAATAAAAGCAGAAAAAGCAGTAACGGTAACTCTAGTAACAACAATAACAGAAGATATAAAGAAGAACACCAGTACAGAGATAAAACTGCACCCAGCCTAGATTTGAGTGAACTTCAGTCAAAATCAATGCATGACCTTGCTGAAATGGGAATTTCCCTGAATGTTGAAGGTATCGGCGCACTCGACAAGCCTGAGCTTATATTTGAAATCCTCAAAGCCAATGCTGAAAAAAGTGGATTAATGTATGGAAGTGGATATTTAGAAATATTACCTGACGGCTTTGGATTTCTCCGCTCCGCTAACTACAGCTATCTTCCATGCCCTGAAGATATTTACTTAAGTCCATCACAAATAAGAAGATTTTCATTAAAAACCGGAAATTTTGTTGCTGGGCAAATAAGACAACCTCGCGAAAAAGAACGTTTTTTCGCTATGCTGAAAGTTGAGACAATAAACAATGACACGCCAGAGAGCAAGAAATCAATAATACCTTTTAAATCACTTCTCCCTTATTTTCCAACGGAACGTCTTGTGTTAGAGCGCAAACCCGAAGAAATAAGTACCAGGATTATAGATTTAGTCTCACCTATAGGAAAAGGACAAAGAGGGCTTATTGTAGCTCCGCCAAGAACAGGAAAAACTGTTCTACTGCAAAAAATAGCTAACAGTATATCTAAAAATAATCCAGAAGTCCATCTCATTGTCCTATTAATAGATGAACGCCCCGAAGAAGTAACCGACATGAAACGTTCTGTTTCTGCGGAAGTTGTTTCATCTACATTTGATGAACCACCAGAACGCCATGTACAGGTAGCGGAAATGGTAATAGAAAAAGCCAAATGCATGGTTGAATATGGTGACGATGTTGTTATACTTTTAGACAGCATAACCAGACTTGCAAGAGCATACAATACATTGCAACCTCATAGTGGCAAAATCCTTTCCGGCGGTGTAGACGCGAATGCACTACATAAACCGAAAAGATTCTTTGGTGCAGCGAGAAATATTGAAGGCGGTGGCAGCTTAACAATTATCGCCACAGCCCTTATCGACACTGGTAGCAGAATGGATGAAGTTATCTTTGAAGAATTTAAAGGCACAGGAAACATGGAACTTAATCTTGACCGCCGCCTGGTAGATAAACGTGTCTATCCCGCTATTAATGTAGAGAAAAGTGGCACTAGAAAAGAAGAACTCCTGCTTCATCCAGATGAATTGAAAAAAGTCTGGACTTTACGAAAAGCATTAAATGGAGTACCAGCTGTTGAAGCTATGGAGCTAGTAATAAGTAAAATGAAAAAAATTAAAACCAATATTGAATTTTTAATGACACTGCACATATAATGTTATATGACACATAAAATTTCATAAAAAAATAATTTTTCATTTGATTTTTTTATCATATTCGGTAGTTTCTTTATAAAATAATGTGAAATTTTTAAATTAACTAAAAAACAGGAGAAAAAGTAGCAGAAAATGGAAACTGTAGTTTGCCCTTATTGTGATATGGAAGTTAGAGTATCATTAGTAGAAGCAGAAGAAGGATGCTGTCCCGAATGCGGGTCTCTAATTACGCCATCTACCATATTTGGAAATTTAAATGACAGCAAAAAATATGAAGATGATTACGATGATGGATATGATAGTGATCTAAAAGATTATGAAGATGAAAATGATGATGAAGACGAAGAGGAGTATTAACCGATAACACATTCTTTTATTCAGATTTATCGTTACTTGAGTATAATCAATCATTAAATAACTATCTTTATTAATTGTATAATTACTATTTTTTACTAAACAACTTTTGTCATGTTTTTTAGCTCTATTGAATATAAACAGGGATAACAGGAATGAAAAGATTTTTGCAAATGGTTTTTTTTGCATTACTTGCGGTAATGGCCGTGGCTGCCGTAGTTCTTGTTTTCCCCGCATTTCATAAATACAACACAATCAAAAATAGGCAGTTAGAAGCAAATAAAGAGCTAAAAAAGCAAACAAACGAATGTTTACTTCTGCGAAAGAAACTCAATAATATAGAAAACAACACAACTGAAATAGAAAAAATAGCAAGAGAAAAATTTAATTACTGCAAAAATGGTGAAACAGTTTATAAGTTTAACTCCAAAGAAGCTGAAAAAGACTCACCTCCCCCTCAGTAGACATATTACAGTGTTTAACAAAAAGATTTTTCAAGGTAGCATCTTATCGCATTCTCGCTGGCATCAAAATGCGGTTGTGGAAGTTTAAGCGGGTCAACCCAGCTCCAGCCATTACATTTTTCAGGTTCTAAATTTACAGGCTCCCCATTATATTTTGTAGCAAATAGGCAAACCGAAATATAATGTTTTCCCTCTTCTTGATACGTTCTAAGGTTGTTTGTTACACAAAAAACTTTTGGTTCAATAATTTCCAGTCCAGTTTCTTCTTTAATTTCTTTTACTGCTGCTTCCTCAAAAGTTTCCCCCAACTCAAGATGTCCCCCCGGAATAGAATAATACTGCGCATGGCTTCCTCTTCTTTTGCCGACAAGAATTTTTCCGGCAGCATTCACAATAACAACCCCGATGCCAACTTTAGGCCTGTCAATCATATTAGGTCCTTTACTCATAAAGAATAGAATTTTTGCATGATTAATCCAAAGCGATATGCCCAGGCTCTTTCATCATGAGTTCCAACAGGATCTTCCAAATAAAAAAGATCTTTATCAATCACATATCCAAAATCATTTATCAAAATCTGTATAACCTCGGGAATAAGTTCTGGAGCTAAGGGCTCAAGTTTACCCCAATCCAGCCAAAGATTTGGCTTATTTTTGTTCTTTTTAATCAGAGAGTTTTCTACATCGTGTGTAAATGACACATGGTCTACATCTCCTTTTTTAGCATAAACTTCAAAGGAAGGAGACATAACACCCGCTATTCCAAATGAACCCGGGTATATACAAGCCGTATGAAACGAAGCAATCCCGCCAAACGAAGAACCAATTATCATTGTTTTATCTGAGGCTGGTGCCGTATTGTAAATATCATCAATAAAAGGTTTAAGTTCATTGGCCATAAAATCAGAATATTCTGATATACCCCCTCCTCTGAACAGTATATGAGTACTTGGATCAACAAACCGTTTTACATCTAAATATTCACGAGCTCTGTCTTTCGGATAAACAGCTACAATAATCACAGGAGAAATAATACCTTCATTGCAAAGTGAAGAAATCGTTTTATCCACTTCCCAGGACCAAGGACTTAAACCGCCAGGTTCAAATGCGGTGTTTCCGTCATTCATATAAACAACCGGATAACCGCCGGATTTATTATTGTCATAACAGTTTGGAGTAAAAACTAATACTTTATGAGGATGATCATGTATTATAAGATTGTCATATTCCTGAAAACAACCGTTCTCTGTCCTTCTTTCATGAAACCTACCTTTATGATCTTTAAAAAATTGAATAGCCATATGAATACCAGAGCTGTAGTTAATAAGTAATTATACCAAAAGCGGAATGGTTTTCGGTAAAGAATAAAAAAACAGAAAATTAAATTTTCTTAAATTAACCAAAAACAAAAATACCTCCGGTATATTCTTTTAATTCGTAAAGTCAATAAGTATAATATCAAACTATATTTCTACAGCTTACACTGGAAAAAGCTTTACGAAGGTCTTTATAATCTTTTGTTACAGGAAATTGAGGAAATTCCCGAATAACATTATCCGGTGGGCAAAACAATATCCCAGCATCAGCTTCAGAAAGCATTGCAGTATCATTATAAGAATCACCTGCAGCAAAAACACGATACTGTAAACCGTGAAACGCCTTTACTGATTCCCGTTTTGCATCTTTCTGTCTAAGAACGTAGTCTGAAATCATACCGTCATCATCTATTTTTAAGCGATGGCATAAAAGTAGTGGATACCCAAGCTGCCGCATTAAAGGTGATGCAAAATCATAAAAGGTGTCAGATAATATGACGACCTGGAAATTTTCACTCAACCACAGGAGAAACTCTACAGCTCCTGGAAAAGGACTCATATTTGCTATCACGGACTGAATATCTTTCAAGCCAAGTTTATGCTGTTTTAGAATTCGCAAACGCTGTTGCATTAACTTATCATAATCCGGAATATCGCGTGTCGTAGCTTTTAATTCTTCTATACCGGTAAGTTTCGCAACATTTATCCATATTTCAGGGACAAGAACACCTTCTAAATCCAAACATACCATCTCCATGTTACAATTAACTCCTATTTAGATTTTTCAGGTGATGGTGCTTTAACAATTGGTGGAATATTTTTTTGCACCGGCTCCAATGCTACAACCTTCACTTCTTCAATAATAACCGGTGTATCAGGGACGTCAGTAGGGAAAGGCCCACCCTTTCCAGTTTTCATTTTTTCTATTTTATCAACTACATCCATACCTTTTATAACCTTACCAAAAACCGCGTATCCCCACCCTCTATTATTAGGTGCGGTATAATTTAAAAAATTATTATTTGCAGTATTAATAAAAAACTGATCAGTAGCTGAATTCGGATCAGAGGTACGTGCCATAGCAATTGTTCCCACATCATTTTTTAAACCGTTATCAGCTTCATTCTTAATCGATGCAAATGTTTCTTTCTTTTTATAATCAGCAGTAAAGCCTCCACCCTGAATCATAAAATTATTTATTACTCTGTGAAATATAGTACCGCTATAAAAACCTTCATTAACATAACGTAAAAAGTTTTTAACAGTTACAGGTGCTTCCTTAGAATTCAGTTTAATAACTATAGTACCCATATTAGTTTTCATATTCACTATAGGGCCATTGTTCTCAGCACAAAAACCATTCACAGCCAAAGAAGCAGCCAACATTCCAATAACAAATTTCATACAAATAACCTTTCTTTTTTCATTTTATTAATTAATCTTTATAACATAAAAAAATCAATAATATTCAATAATTAAATCATTCCTCTGCTGCCATTTGCTTACCGCAGCTGTTTACTGAATAAACATTAAATCTTTAACCTTAAACAATTTACCCCATTGAGTAAATGATTCCGCCATTTCTGTTTTAAGCTATATTTTTTTAAGCTGCAAACTATTCCAACAAGTAGCTTGATTTGTTTCTTGTTATAAATAATCCCATTAATGCCAGTATACTAGAAACAATAAGTAAAATAGCAGGACTTTCAAGTATATTTGTATATCTTATCAGTATGGTTGATAAGACAGGAGTTAATCCCCCAAAAATCGCATAACCTATATTATAGCTAAAGGCAATTCCGCTATAACGCACTTCTGTTGGAAATATACTTGCAAGCAAAACAGGAAAAACTCCAGTAACTAGTCCGCAAATTACAGCAATTAATATATATGCAAACAGAACTATACTGTAAGAGTGATGTCCTACCAGGAGACTAAAAAAAGGATAGCTGATTATTATCAGCAATAATGCTCCGATAAAGACAAATCTTCTTGCACCAAATTTATCTGACAAATATCCAAAAAATAATATTGAGAATGAATATACATTTGTTCCAATGAAAATTATGCGATATGTAAAAGCAGGTGAATAATGTAAAAATGAATTCATATAACTGATTATATATAAAAACAATATGGATACTATTGTAGCTCCGAGACTGGCAATCAGGCAGCCCCCCACAATATTCTTCGAGTATTTTTTAAATAATAGTACAATTGGAATCGTTTTATGCGTTGTACATTCTTTAAGAAACATAGGAGTCTCTTCAAGCAACTTTCTAATAAAGTAACTAATAATAGCAAGTACTCCACCAATGATAAAAGCAATTCGCCATGCATACATTTCAACATAGGTGCTCGGTAAAATCCATAACAGAACAGACTGTACTCCATCGGCAAGAATTATTCCTGTATTTACAAAAAAATATAACATTCCGCAGGCAAGCCCTGGAGAAGTTTTGACATGTTCACAAATAAATGTTATTCCCCCAGGCAATTCTCCTCCAAGAGATAACCCTTGTAAAAGACGTAATATGCAAAATATGATTGTCGCTGTAATCCCTAAATTATTATAGCCTGGCAAGATCGCCATTAATAGTGAACTACAACCCATTAAAGATATTGTAATTGCAAAAACTTTTTTTCTCCCAACCTTATCTCCAAAATGACTAAATATTATACCCCCTATCGGCCGCATAAGATAACCTATTGCAAATACTGCAAAAGTTTGCATTAAGCTTACTGCTCTCTGGTCAGCAGGGAAAAAAGCCTTTCCAATAGATGAAGCGAATACTGCAAAAATAACAAAATCATAATACTCAAGTCCGCCTCCAAAACTGGAAAGGAGTATTATCTTCCATTTTTCTAAATTCACACCTTTTCGTTTTTTCATATACAGGTTCAATTATAATACTTTAAGATTTAATTTTTCACCAATCAAACAAACACGGCTGTTTGGGGTCACTTTTATATTTCTTTTTTCTAGTTCGCTTATGATGCGCAGCCAACGTCGGTTGGCCCTCGGCAATAGCATTATTCTCGAGGTTGTCCAGTATTTCCTTAGCTCTACCAATCACTTTCTCTGGAAGACCGGCAAGTTTAGCCACATATATTCCGTAGCTCTTATCTGCCACTCCGGCGATTATCTGCCTAAGAAAAACAACTTTATCTCCATATTCGCGCACAGCTACATTGTAGTTTTTAACCCCTTTGCACGTAAGCGCTAATTCTGTTAATTCATGATAATGAGTTGCAAATAGTGTTTTAGCCCGACTTTCAGGCGTATCATGAATATATTCAGCTACTGCCCAGGCTATACTTAATCCGTCAAAAGTACTTGTTCCACGTCCTATTTCATCCAGTATAATCAGGCTCTTTGCTGTAGCATGAGTGAGAATATTAGCTGTTTCTACCATTTCTACCATAAATGTACTCTGTCCGCGTGCCAAGTCATCTGCCGCCCCTACTCTGGTGAATATTCGGTCTACAATTCCAATCTCTGCTTCATCCACTGGGATAAAGGAACCTGCCTGTGCCATAAGTACCAGTAAAGCAACTTGACGAATAAAAGTTGATTTACCAGCCATATTAGGTCCAGTTATAATCATTATTTTATTTTCTGAAGCATCAATCAGTGTATCATTAGGAACAAATCTTTCATCTTTCATGGTTGCATCAAGAACAGGGTGACGTCCAGATTTTATTCGTATAATATCATTATCTGTAACGTGTGGCTTTTTATAATTATACACTCTTGCTGCTTCCGCAAGGCTTGCAAGAACATCAATCCCCGCAATTGCAGATGCTGTGTTTTTTATTTTCTCTGTGTATTCTATACATTTTTCTCTAACTTCCTGAAAAAGTTCATATTCGAGAGCTTTGGATTTATCATCCGCTCCAAGAACTTTACTTTCCACTTCTTTCAGCTCAGGAGTAATAAAACGTTCGGCATTTACAAGAGTCTGTTTTCTTATATAATCTTCAGGAACCTGGTCAAGGTTTGATTTTGTTATTTCTATATAATATCCAAAGACCTTGTTGTATCTAATTTTTAAAGATTTTATTCCAGTTCTTACCTGCTCTTGTGCCTGTAGAGAAGCAATCCATTTCTTCCCTTCTCCCGAAGCCTGTCTTAATTCATCTAGAGAAGCATTATATCCGGCACGGATAATCCCACCATCAGTCAATACTACAGGTGGTTCGTCCGCAATAGCTCTGTTTATCAATGCAGTAAGCTCAGGAAAAAGGTATATTTCACAATTTAATTTATTTATTAAAACAGCCTTGTACGGGTCTAACAATATTTTTAGATCAGGAAGTGTTTCTAAACTATGACATAATGCAATAAGGTCTCGTGCGTTTGCACTACCTACGTTTAACCTGCCAACGATACGTTCAAGGTCTCTGACTGCCCCTAAAACTTCCTGGATTTCAGCCAGCGTAAGAGGTTCATATTTAAAATCATCTACACTATCCAGCCTAGCGATTATAGAATCTTTGTCATATAAAGGCCTTAACAGCCATTCTCGAAGAAGTCTACTTCCCATAGGTGTTCTTGTTTTATCAAGAACCTTTAATAAGGTAGTGTCAATGTTGGTACCTCTAACTGTTTCAGCTATTTCCAAGTTACGCCTTGTCGCAGGATCCAGTATCATATATTCTTTGGTAAAATATGTTTTCAGTGAACTAATATGTCCAGCTTTGTGTTTCAGATTTTCTGTTGCGTAATACAACACTCCACCGGCAGCACGTACTGCCTGTTCTAACCCTCTACAGCCAAATCCATCAAGAGAAACAACACCAAATTTGTTTTTTAAAAAATCAGCCGCTGTTTCATACACAAAGTTCCAATCCTCAATAGAGGACCATACAATAGATTCACCTGTTAGCGGTTCGACGTTATTCTCTTTCCATTCATTTAAAAGTGATTCTGAAATAACACACTCTTTAGCACAAAGCCTGCTCAGTTCGTTTTCAAGTTCCTCAAAACCATCGACCTCAGTTATCTGAAATTCTCCAGTACTAATGTCTAGACTTGCTATACCAAAACAATTTTTCTTGTTTGAAATAGCTACAAGATAATTGCTTTTGGAAGGAGAAAGAATTGAACTATCTATCACAGTGCCGGGCGTAATTATTCTGGTTACTTCTCTTCTAACAATCCCTTTTGCCTGCTTTGGATCTTCGACTTGATCAGCAATAGCAACCTTGACACCTTCTTCTACTATCTTGGGTAAGTAATTATTAAGAGCGTGGTGAGGTATTCCGCACATAGGAATTCCCTGCCTCTTCGTAAGTGTAATGTCCATCAGACGGCTTCCACGCACCGCGTCTTCAAAAAACATTTCATAAAAATCGCCCATACGAAACAGGAGTAACGCATCAGCAGGCACACCGCTTTTTACATTCTTATACTGACGCATCATAGGCGTCAATTTTTGTTCACTCATTAAATTACACCGTCCAGTAATTTGTTGATCTGTTGAATTCTTCAATTTATTAAATTTACATGTATCTTGCAGTTTGTGAAGCAAAGTTAGGTTGAAAAACATATTTTATTAACAATAATTATAATAATATAAGATTTTAACGTTTAAACTCAAGTGAGACGCTGTCGTACCATATATCTACTTTTTATCATTTTTCTTATTTTTTTAGCCCTTGAGTCTATATTGCATTTAAGTCTGATTAATTTAAAAATTGCGTTATAAATTAATCAGGACAAGGATGGACTCAGCAAGCGGAATATGGATAATCGTAGTTTATGAAAATTTCATAGTAAATAATTAAACAGTAAGAAAGCTATAGATATTCATCTTAAGTTATTTTTCAGGATCAATATATGTAAATTTTTGATTTTCATAGTCAAAAGGTACTTCAGGATTTACTCTTGTAAACATTATATCAGCCCAGAAGTCTGGATAAGTTTTATGAAGCTCTACAAAGATTTCATGTCTTATTGTATCTAGTGAAGTAATCTTTGTTTCGTCTGTTTTCAAATATATAAATATAAAAAAATAAAGCATTCTACCGCTTTTCAGAGACCAGACTTGTATATTTTGGAAACAGTATTTTAAAATAATTTGTTTTAACTGTTCTTTTATTTCATTTTCAGTACTGTTTTCATCTGAAATTAAAAGAATTTTTTTAAGTTCGGAAAAAAAGACCTGTAGAGAAATAGGTAAAGCTATTAATACAAGAATGATTACAATTATCGGGTCAACATACGGAAGAATCTTTGTGTATCCTAAATTATAAAGAATAATTGCTATAACAAGAGAAACAGCTATTCCAAATGTCAGAAATGTGTCAATATACCAGTTCCTTATTTCAAGCTTAAGAATACTTGAATTAGATTTTTTCCCGCATCTTCGAATAAGAAAGATTATTAATAAATAAATAAAAATGCATATAAAAATATAGAGAGTAATTAAGTTTAGAGGAATAACTCTCCCGCCAGTACAAAGTTCCTGTATATTTGTTATAAGAAATATCAATAATATCAGGAGCACAAATATACATTTTATTAGATTTAACAAAGGTTCCAATGCCGTATAACCTAAAGGCTTGCTCCTAGTTTCAAGTTTTTTTACGACATTAATTACCTTTAA
>CAZVCD010000047.1:0-15228 GCA_964625675.1 uncultured Victivallales bacterium
TAAGAGGTAAAGATAAACCGACATATACTCCTCACATTGATACTGGAGCTTTTGTTGTTGTTATTAATGCTCAAAAGGTATTGCTTACAGGAAATAAAGAAACACAGAAGAAATACCAGGATTTTTCCGGGTACAGAGGTGGTTTAAAAGAGTATACGGCAGATCAGATTCGCGCTAAACATCCTGAACGTCTTGTAAAAGACGCAGTATGGGGCATGTTGCCGCACGGAAGACTTGGACGTAAAATATTTAAAAAGCTTAAAGTTTATGCTGGTGCAGAGCATCCTCACGAAGCTCAGCAGCCGGAAAAATTATTATTTTCCTAACTTGTGCTACAGAAAAAATAGAGAAAATATTTCAAAGGATTGATTTATGGCAACAAAAGAGCAAATATGGGCAACTGGTAGAAGAAAGAGCGCAACAGCTCAAGTTAGAATTGTACCAGGCAAAGGTAAATATAAAATAAACAATAAAAGCATTGAAGAGTATTTTCCATCAGATGCAGCTAGAGGTTTTATAGAACAGCCTTTGATTGCAACGGAAACTGCCGGTAAATTTGATATCGCCGCAACAATTAAAGGTGGCGGAGTTATTGGGCAGGCTGGAGCATTAAGACATGGCATAGCTCGTGCACTTACAAAATATGACGATACGTTGCGTTCAGTTTTGAAAAGCGCCGGTATGTTAACACGTGATTCAAGAGTTAAAGAGCGTAAAAAACCAGGTCAGCCTGGAGCACGTAAACGCTTCCAGTTCTCAAAACGTTAAGATCGTTTATTATTACAAGAATTCAAAGGCTGAGTATTGCTTACAATACTCAGCCTTTTTTATTTTATATGCGGTGTTTGTGCAGCAAGCACTCATGGTTTTAGGAATTAGATTATTAAGTGTTAAAGCATTTGGATCATTTACTTTAAATGTATAGGAATTTATTTTTTCGCTTTATTGATAGATAAAACAGCCTTATATTTCTTTTATCAAAAGAATATTTAAAAACAAGTTTACCTTTATTGGAGATTTTTCTATGGGATCAGGCAAAACAATTAAAGTTGGAATTGTAGGGGCTTCCGGGTATTCCGGAGAAGAGCTTATTAGACTTTTATTAAAACATACTAAATGTAAAATAGAGTTTATAACATCCAGAAAATATAATGGTATTTCTATTGGCGAAGTCTTTCCACGTTTTGCTGAAAGTCAATTGAAATTTGTTTCACCTGACATCACTGAGATTAAAAAATCCGGAGTTGAGGTGGTTTTTCTTGCGCTTCCTCACGGCCTCGCTTCTGAATATGCAATACCTTTAAAGAACTTTGGACTAAAGGTAATTGACATAAGCGCTGACTTTCGTTTAAATAGTGCTGATAAGTATAAAGAATATTATAAGCAGGAACATCCTGCTCCTGAATTACTAACGGAAGCTGTTTATGGGTTGCCTGAAATTTATAGGGAAAAGATTGAATCAGCTAAGCTTGTAACCTGTCCTGGCTGTTATCCAACAAGTATTATTTTACCTTTGGTTCCGCTGTTGAGAGAAGATTTGATTTTGTGTGATGGAATTGTTGCTTCAAGTGGAAGTGGTGTTTCCGGTGCTGGGAGAAAAGTAGATCTTCCTTATATTTATCCGGAATGTAATGAAAGCTTTCGGGCGTATGCCGCTTCCGGTCACAGACATTTGCCTGAGATAGAACAGGAATTGGCGATTTCTGCAGGAAAACCAGAGCTTAAGATTAATTTTATTCCACATTTAGTACCTATGAACAGGGGAATCAACTCAACTTTGATTTTATCGTTAAATTGTGCTGATAGCAAAGCTATATCTGAAATATATAAAAAATATTATGCTAACGAGCCTTTTGTAAGGGTGCTGCCCGAAGGAAAGCTGGCAGACACAAAACATGTTACAATGAGTAATATTTGTGAAATAGGTTATGTTGTAGATAAAAGAACCAATAAACTGATTGTTACTTCTGCTATCGATAATCTAACAAAAGGAGCTGCCGGACAGGCTGTTCAGTGCATGAACCTTATGTCCGGTTTTAATGAAGACCTTGGATTGTTCTGAAATATTTCTTAGCGCGGAATGGAATTCTCCTCTGCGCAAGGAAACCTAGCTTTTTATGTTTTCCAATGTTCTAATAACAGCTTTTGCAGCATTAATGCTTGCGTTTTCTTTGCCGAAAGTTAATTGATTTTTAGCTAGGTCATCCATATCTTTCAACACTTGCTGTCTTCTTTCACCATTTGGTGGCAATATGCGTTCTATAGCTTCTGCCATGGGCTTTGGCTGAGCCTGATCCTGCAAAAACTCTTCAAAAATAGTTTTATTTGCAATAATATTCGGCATTGTAAATGAGCTGCGAAACAGTTTTTTCATAACGCCTGCAGCAGTAAATGTCCTGGCAAGGCATTTTCCTATAAAAAAGGTTATAGGGTTTAATATGTTAAAAACAACTGCCGGTAATCCAATGATAGCGCATTCAACTGTAACAGTTCCTGAAGTGGCGATTACTGCTGCTGATTCCTGCATAAGTTGAGTTGACTGTGGAACAATATCAAACTTGGCTGAAGTCTCAGGGTTGTTTTGGTATTCAGTTACTATCTCTCTGATTCTATTTTCAATTTTTGGCCTGGATGCAGAAATTTTAAAATTTAAGTTGGGATATTTTTTATGTGTTATTTCTACTGTTTTTAACATTTTTAGAAGATTATTGTTGATTTCTGTAAATCTGCTTCCTGGGAGAATTAGGAATTGGTCAGGATTTTGTTTTGTATCCGGTTGCATTCTTTCTTTTACAAAGTCAACTAAAGGATGTCCAACAAATTCTGCATCAAGTCCTGTTTTTTTAAAGACATCCACTTCAAAAGGAAAAATGACCAGCATTTTTTTGCAATATTTTGCCAGCTTCGGAATTCTTTTTTTCCCCCATACCCACACTTGGGGGCTTACATACCAGATTACGGGTATATTCCTTTTATACATCTGCTTGGCAAATCTCAAGTTAAATCCAGGGTAGTCTATTAGGATGACAGCATCAGGTTTTTCTTCTTCCGCACGTTTAACGAGGCCTTTGAATATTTTTATGAACGTACCGATATGTTTGAAAACCTCAACAATGCCGACAACTCCGAGCTCTGTAGAGTCAACGAGTATATCGATTCCTGCTTTTTTCATAGCAGTTCCTCCCATGCCTGATACTTTTATCTTGCCGGGATGGATGCTATTTAATGATTCTGCAAGATTGGCACCGTATCTGTCACCGGATGTTTCTCCGGCAAAGATCCAAATGTTATATTTCTTTGTGTTGTTCATAATACTATATTTATTCTGTGTTTTGGTTTTTAGATTTCTATAGATGCTATTGAAAAACGACTACAAATTATCTCTCCCTATATAAATAGTATAGTTTACCTGGATCAAGAATATTAAACTGTTTAATTGCCGGAACTTCTACTGTAAAGGTATGAGCTTTAGTTACAAATTTTTGAAAAATATCAGACAATGACAGTTGTTCCTGATAAGAAATTAACTGATAATCATTTTTTTTCAAATGTGCCAGGGTTGCCGTTTTGTCTAAGGCATCATCGAAATATCCTAATTGATCTACTAATCCCAGCTTAAGGGCTTGAGTTCCGGAGAAAATTCTTCCATCGCCAATATCAGAATTTCTAATATGTTCTACTGTCAGTTTTTTATTTTTAGCAATTCTACCGTCAGAGACAACTTTTACAAAACCGTTATAGGATTCAGTAATTAGCGACTGAATAATAATTTTTTCGGCTTTTGTTCTAGGGCGGGCCGGGTTGAGAATATCTTTCATTTCTTTGGATTTGTAAACTTCATCATTTACTCCAATTTTCTGAAGAAGATTATAGTAGTTATAACTATTAATAATAACACCGATGCTTCCGGTTGTCGTAAAGTGGTTGGCTATAATGTAGTCTGCCCCTACAGCTGTATAATACCCTCCGCTAGCGGCAACAGTGCCAAGTAGAGCTACGACCGGCTTTACCTGTCTTACTTTTTCTATATTGTGATGGAGTATGTCTGTTGCTGTAATTTCTCCGCCGGGTGAATTTATATACAGTAGAACTGCTTTTATTTTCTTATCTCGGGCCGCCTCTTTTAGCTGATCTCTAATTTTCTTCATATTTGCTGTTTTGCCCCATGAAGAATCATTGTCCATAATAATTCCGTTAATAGTAATTAGGGCTATTTTGTTTTGAGATTTTTTGTTGCCGGATACATACATCTGGTTTAATTTTGTATCAGAATTAAGTCCTGTAGAGATATTAGATGAAAAAAGTATAGCAATAATTAAAAAGATGAAAGAGAGAAAGCTAAATAGTATAAATGCTGCTATAATCAGTGATATTATAAGACAGCCTTTTTTTGATTTGTTCTTTTGTGGTGGCTGTGCTTGTTGTTCAGCTTCATTCATATTTTTATCCATTCTCTGTTCATTTATTGAATTTAAAAAATTGGTCTTGGTCTAATAGTCTGAAATATTCGACAATGCATATGTTTTTGGAATTAAATAATTAAAATATCAGGTTGTACAGTATCATTTAATATTATATATTATTTAGGTGAAAAACAATAGATTATATACTAATAATGCTGTTTTATTTATTATATTTACTGTAATTAATTACGATTTTATAGAATGTTTTTCTTAGGAAAATTAATTGCACTGCTTATGCGATCAGAGGTGAGATAATATACCAAAAGTAAGAGTATAGTGATATATTTCGATAAATAGTATAAAATAACTATATTATTGGGTTGACACCATTCTCTTTTTATATTAAAATAAAAATGAATTTGACTAATGAAAAAATAAATTAATGCGTAAAAACCAAGGAATCTGGATAAACTTATGAAAGTAACCATTATCAGAGTGTTTTCTACGGCCCTAGTATTATTACTAGTTGGTGCATGTTCAACAACAACAACAACAACAACAAATAAACAGCAAGCAGCAAAAAAGGCGTTGGCAAGTAAGGGCATATCTTATTATGAGACAGCTTTTATTTCTGCTGCGAAGTATGGCAAAACAGATGTTGTTAAAGAATTTTTAACTGCAGGGATGGATGTTAACGCGAACGTAGATGGCACTGCTTTGATTGCTTCAACAGCTTCAAAAAATTTGGATATGGTGAAATTTTTGCTGGCAAATGGAGCTGATGTGAATGAAACCAACTACCTGGGTAGCGCATTGAGTGCGGCAGTATACGTAGGCAGTTTCGATATTGTTAAGTACCTTATTGAGAGTGGAGCAGATGTTAATTTAGCATCTGATGATGGAACAACTCCGATTATTATTGCAGCACAGACTAAACAGGGCGAAATGATTGAAATTCTCGCTAAAGCTGGTGGAAATGTAAATTATATATTTCCTGTGACTGGACTTTCACCGTTGATTTTTGCTGCCAGCAAAGGGGCTGCTTCTTCTGTGGAGCAATTAATTAAGAACGGCGCAAATGTAAACTATAAGGATTATTCAGGAACGAGTGTTTTGGCTTGGGCATTGCTCGGTAACTATAAGGATATTGCAAAAAATCTAATTGAAAACGGTGCTAATCCTAAGGCTCACCAGGTTATGATTGCCGCATTGTGTCATAGCGATACAGATTTTGTACCTTACCTTATTAAACATGGCGTAGATGTAAATGGTCTTGCGTTTGGTAAAATGCCCTTTATTGTATGGTGTGCTAAAAACGGCTTAACCAAAGGTGTTGAGATATTGGTAAACAATGGTGCTAACATTAAGGCTACTGATGAAAATGGAACTAGTGCATTGGATTTTGCCTTATCAAGAAAAGACTATAAGGTAGTAAAATTACTGGATCCATCTATTGACATAAATAGCTTACCGAAGAAAAAAGGTGATCCTAACCTAATATCTTCAAGCCTCCAGTATGTTAATGATGCTAAGGTCGGTGATAATAATGCATATGGTGGTTCAGGCACAGGCGGGATAGATTCTCTTCAACCGTCAAAAGGTGCTTTCGGTGAAACTATTGTTCCGAAGAGTACAAAATCAAATGATGCTAATGCTGGTACAGATTCAGGTACAGATGGTATAGATTCAATGCAACAGCCCTCTGGAACTTCAAAAACGGCTGACGTTGTAGTCCCAGGAGAAAAGCAGTCTACGAGCGTATACGGTTATGGTGCTGTTACTGGTGCTGCTGATGGTGTTGGTGTTGGTGTTGATTCTGGTGCTCCGTTGAGTGCTGATCAGTTGTTGACTCAATCACCTAATGCTGATGTCGTGGTTCCTGGTGAAGCACAGGATACTTCTGTAGTTGATGTTAATAAAAGAGTTGATGCAATAAAAAAACATTTTAGTGGAGAGGCCGCATCTGCTAAAGATGATAGCGCCGATGATAATGTAGTAGTAGTTCCTGGTCAATCACAGGAAACTGAGGTAACTCCTGGAACTAAAGACCCGTTGTCATCTCCTTCTTATGAACAGAAGAAAACACCGGAAACTTTTGACCCTACGGCAAAATAGAGTATATTAAATTATTTTAATAAGAGGCCGGCAAAGCATTTTTCATGATTTGCCGGCTGTTTATGTTCAAAATATAAAAAACTAACCAGTATTGTGAAAAATGAATAGAATTATATCCAAAATTAAATTGTCTGAAAATGTTGTAAGGATGTGCATTGATGCTCCTTTGATTGCAAAAGAGTGTGAAGCTGGACAGTTCATTATCTTATCTCTTAATAATGAATTGTCAGAAAGAATTCCTCTGACTATAGCGGATTCTGATGCGGGAAAAGGTACAATTACTATAATATTCCAAATTGTTGGTAAAACTACTTTTCTGCTGGAAAAATTAAACGAGGGAGATGTTATCCCCAACTTAGTAGGGCCTTTAGGCAAGCCCACACATATAAAGAAATATGGAAAAGTTGTTTGTGTGGGGGGTGGTATCGGTGTTGCTCCGGCATATCCTATAGCTAAGGCAATGAAAAAAGCCGGAAATGAAGTTACTGTAATTATTGGTGCGCGAACTTCTGATTTGGTTATTTATGAAAAAGAAATGGATGAATTAGCAGATAAACTTATTATTTGTACAGATGACGGTTCCTATGGACGAAAGGCATTAGTGACTGCTCCTTTAAAAGAGCTTTGTGAAGAAAAACCAGCGCCTGATTTAGTTATTGCACTTGGTCCTCCGATAATGATGAAGTTTTGTGCTGAGACGACACGTCCTTATAATATCCCCACTATGGTCTCTCTAAATACAATTATGATTGACGGGACCGGTATGTGTGGAGGGTGCAGGGTAACTGTAGGTAACAAAATTAAGTTTGTTTGTGTTGATGGGCCTGAGTTTGATGGACATGAAGTAGATTTTGACAATATGATAAATCGTCTTAATGCGTATAAAGAACAGGAAAAACATTCTTTAGAATCCTGCAAATTAAATTTAAAATAGACGGAGTGCTGTATTGAGATGAGTGATATACATAAAACAAGTGATGATTTAAGCAAAGAAGCAATAGAATATTTGAAAAGCATTAAAGATCAAATTGCTTTTATTAAAGCTAAAGATAGAATGAAAATCCCTGTACAGGATATGCCTGCTCAAGATCCGGTTGAGCGAAGAAACAATAAAAATGAAGTAGCTTTAGGATATACTTCGGAACAGGCCCGTTTGGAGGCATTAAGGTGTCTACAGTGTAAAAATGCGCCATGTGTTAAAGGATGTCCTGTTGAAATTGATATTCCAGCCTTTATAAAGGCCATTGAAAATGAAGATATTCAGAAAGCAGTAAATATTATAAAAAAGGACAGTTTATTACCTGCGATTTGCGGTAGAGTCTGTCCGCAGGAATCTCAATGCCAGCTATACTGCACTTTGGGCAAAAGCCTTAAAGATGTATTGAAATCTGTATCAATTGGGCGTCTTGAACGTTTTGCTGCGGATTGGGAACGGGAGAATGGAAAAATTAAATCTCCAGAGATAAAACCTGATACAGGAAAAAAAGTTGCTGTTGTAGGTAGCGGGCCGGCAGGGCTAGTGGTTGCTGCTGATGTCAGAAGAGAGGGGCATAGTGTTACTATCTTTGAGGCATTTCACAAGACTGGTGGTGTAATGACTTATGGCATACCTGAATTTCGTCTGCCTAAAAGCATTGTAAAAAGCGAAATTGATACTTTGCAAAAAATGGGAGTGGAGATTAAAACTAATTTTTTAGTAGGTAAAACAAGAAAATTGATAGACCTTCTAAAAGAAGATGGTTTTGATGCTATTTTCATTGGAACAGGTGCTGGACTGCCAAGGTTTATGAATATAGAAGGTGAAAGTTTAGTTGGTGTTTATTCTGCAAATGAATATTTGACAAGAGCAAATTTAATGCGGGCTTTTGAGCGTGGTAGTGCCGATACACCTATAGCAATATCAAAAAAAGTTGCTGTTTTTGGAGGAGGCAATGTTGCCATGGATTCCGCGCGCACAGCAGTAAGGCTTGGTGCGGAGGAAGTTCATATAATTTACAGACGAACTGAAAAAGAAATGCCTGCTAGAATAGAAGAGGTTGCCCATGCTAAAGAAGAAGGGATAATCTTTCATTTACTGCAAAACGCAAAAAGAATTATTGGAAATGAAAAGTATCACGTTAAAGCTATAGAATGTCTACGTTATGAACTGGGAGAACCTGATGACTCAGGACGCAGAAGGCCTGTGGTTATTCCTGGAAGCGAATTTATTTTTGACGTGGATACAGTGATTGTTGCTATTGGAAATGATTCAAATCCTCTTATAAAACAGACAACAGAAGGGCTTGAAACAAATAAGTGGGGAAATATAATAGTTGATGAAACGGGGAAAACTTCAATAGATAGAATATATGCAGGTGGTGATATTGTTCTTGGAGCAGCCACTGTTATTCTTGCTATGGGAGAAGGCCGCAAAGCTGCTAATTCAATAAACAATCTCTTGGATAAGGAAAAAGCTTAATGTCCAATGCAGAAATAATAGATGTTTTAAATAAGTTTAAATCTGGTGATATTGGTATAGATTCAGTAATAACTAGGTTGAATAATAATAAGAAAAATATTTCAGAAAAAGAAATGTTTGCCAGAATAGACTATGAAAGAACCGGACGATGCGGGTTTCCTGAATTTGTTTATGGTGCCGGTAAGAATGTAGAACAACTGAAATCAATTATAAAAGAGATTCGTTCTCATGGGCAATCAGTTTTGGTTACAAGGCTTTCAGAAAAAGTGTACGAAAAGCTTAAATCAGATTTTCCGGAAGCTGATTATGATTTACTTTCCAAAACGTTTATTATTAAAATAAAGAAAGAGAAAAAGCGGCTAATTTTAGGGAAAGTTGCTGTTGTTACAGCCGGGACAAGTGATATTCCTGTAGCATTGGAAGCGAAGTATACCGCAGAATTATGCGGTTGTGAGGTTGACTCTTTATTTGATATTGGAGTTGCTGGTATTCATAGGTTGTTGTCAAATATTGACAGAATAAGAAATACGGATGCTATAATTTGTGTGGCAGGAATGGAAGGAGCCTTACCCAGTGTGGTTGCAGGCCTTGTATCGTGCCCCGTTATAGCTGTACCTACCAGTGTTGGGTATGGTGCCTCATTAAATGGTTTAACCGCTATGTTTGCAATGTTGAATAGCTGTGCAAACGGTGTACTGGTTGTTAATATAGATAATGGCTTCGGTGCGGGTTGTGCTGCTGCCAGAGTAGTTGACAGTATTAGAAAAAAGATGAAAGTTGTCGATTGAATGATTTTGGGGAACGGATGTTCTATCAAACACTCCAGTGGAAGGATTCAAAAACAAAATTAGTGGGCTAAAAAGGAATGCAGGCTTACGGGTTCAAGGATAAAGAATATTTTATTCTGAAAATTTATAATTTAAGTGTACAGGAATTTGCTTTTTAACTTACTCATAATCAACAAAGTTTAACCGCGTGATAAAACAAAAAGACAAAACCAAGTTTAACTTGCCAAAGGCTAAAGTTGAGCCTATTTTATTGGTAAAGTGCAGAAGAACCAGTATTCCATTAAAAAACAGTGATTTATAAAAAAGCCTATAGTTTGTTTTCTCTCCGCAAGTTTACGGAGAGAAAACAAAGGATATTATTAGCTAATATTCAGGGTATCATAAAGACCAGATATTTTAAAAACTTTTGAAATCGATGCAGCAGCATTGATTATTTTAAAATTTCCTTTTTCAACTCCCTGAGCAGCCTTTACACATATCCTTAAAAAAGAGGATGCTATATATTCTACATCCGTGAGATCAAAAACAATGTTTTTTGCGTTTTTTACTCTGTCATTAATATCTTTTTCAATTTTAATACACTCAGTTGTATCCATCTTTTTGTTAAAGGTACATACAACTTCTTTGCCGTCATTATTTAGATTTGTCATAGTTATCTCCTAAAGTTTTATTAAATAGAGTTACTTAGTTTGTATAAAAAACATTAAAAAATTAATGATTCTTATTAAAAGCTGCCAATAAATCTTCTGTGCTGATGCTCTCATCAAAGAATAGGCTTGTACCGTTTTTCTCTATCTTTCCAAAATTTTCTAGCTTTTCATTGACTCGTCTTCTTGCTACACGTTGAATATTTAGCAGATTTCTTGCAGTTACATTATCTGTTGTAATATTGTGTCCTGAAGTTCCGCAACCAAGAGTTAATGAAGTATGCAGTTTTGTGTATATCCCACCAACAGCACCTTGAGAAGATGGTACATTTACAAGTACACGACCGGCGTTCATAGCTACTGCGTATTCTCGTACTGCCTGTTCTTTGTTTGAATATATAGCGGCAGAATGTCCCATACCACCATGAAAGTTTAGCTCAATACATCTATTCAATGCATCGTTAAAATTTTCGGCAATAAAAAAGGCAAGAATAGGACACAGAATTTCAGAGGATAACGGATGTTCTTTCCCAACGGAACTAAGTGGGGCAAGTAATACTTTAGTGTCTTCAGGAACAGATATGCCTGCCATTTTAGCTATCTTAACTGCGGTTTGGCCAACAACTTTAGCACTCATTACTCCTCTTTCAGGGTCTATAGCTATTTTTTCAACTGCACCAACTTCTTCTTCTGAGAGGAAGTAACCTTTTTGTTTTTTAAATTCTTCAATCACTTGAGCTGAAACACTAGATTCAACTACGACTGCCTGTTCACTTGCACAGATTGTCCCGTTATCAAAAGTTTTTGATGTTATTATTTGCTGAACTGCAAATGGTATATCGGCAGTTTGCTCTATCAAGACAGGAACATTTCCGGAACCAACGCCCAATGCAGGAGTACCAGATGTATATGCGGCTTTAACAATGCCACCGCCGCCAGTTGCTATGATAAGCGCTAGATCTTTATGAGCCATCAGAGCTTGTGTTTCTGCATAATAGTCTTGAATATCAAATTTAGTAAAGTCTAAGGGTTCATTGTGTGTCCACTGTATGCAGTTTTCAGGGGCATCTTCAGATAGTGCGGCTTCATAACAGACTTTGGCTGCAGCAACACAACATCCAATTGCTTTTTGATGAGGACTAATTATTATTGGATTACGTGTTTTTAATGCGATTAATATTTTAAACAATGTTGTTGAAGTAGGGTTTGTAACTGGAACGATTCCAAGAAGCGGACCTATAGGCTGAGCGACTTCCATTATGCCGCATTCATGGTCATCAGAAATAATTCCAACAGTCTTTAAGTACTTCATGTCTTCGTAAACAAGTAAAGTTGCTGCAGTGTTCTTTATTACTTTGTCTTCCCATTTCCCCATACTTGTTTCAGTCTCAGCCATTTTGGCTAGTCCAATTCTGTTTTTAAGACCGGCTTTAAAAACAGCTCTTACTATTCTATCAGTGTGCTCTTGGTCCAGTTGATTAAAAACAGCTGCTGCTTCTTTGGCTTTTGCTAAAAAGATGTCTGCTTTAGCTTCTGCATGAGATTTAGTAGATGGCATTGTTATATCCCTTTCGTTTTTTATTATTATTTCTGTGTTATGTTTGTTATGGTAAAATAATTAATGTATTGTCATGGTAAAAAATATATCCAGCAGTACTCCCTCCCTAGTAGTAATTAATGTTTGTTGATTATATGAGATATTCCTTTATTTATTCCTTCTTAAAACAACAACGGTTTTATCATCAAATGGATCATTATTTCCCTCAAATTTACATGCTTCATCAATAATTTTCTTGCACAAATCTTCAGGATTTAAAGAAGTATTTTTTATGGCCAAATTTCTTAAGCCATTTTCACCAAAAGGCTTTTCTTCTGGTGACATTGCCTCTGTTATACCGTCTGTGTATAGTATTATAGTATCCCCTTTAGACATGCTGCCTTCTTTTTCAATATATTCAGCATTTTTATAAGGTCCTATAAGTATATTGTCGTGTTGCCCAAAGATTTTGTACTCTTTATCGCTAGACATAAAAATGGCCTCATTATGTCCGGCATTTGCGTATAATATTTTGCCTGTTTCTATGTCGTAATACATTAAGAAGACTGTTACAAACATAAATTCCTTATTGTTAGTTGATAAAATATCGTTTGTTTTAGCCAATGCTTCTGCAGGGCTAGATTCTTTTTCGCATATATTTCTTAAAATAGTCTTGGAGAGTGCCATAAAAAACGCAGCAGGTATTCCTTTTCCTGAGACATCAGCAATAACAATAGCTATTTTATTATCTGCGATGTGGAAAAAGTCATAGAAATCGCCGGCTGCATATACTGCCGGATTTAATTGTGCTCCGATGGAAAAATTGGAATTATTAAACTTCTCTGTTATTTCAGGTAGCATTGAACGTTGTATCTTTGCTGCAACTTTTATCTGGCTCTTAAAGAACAGTTTTTCTTCTATCTCTTGTTCTAGGTTCTTCACGTATTGTTTTAATTTCTGCCCCAAAAAGTTAAATCCTCTTATCAAATCTATGATTTCGAGACTGCCCTGTTCCTTGATTTGTATATCAAAATTACCATTTCCTATTTCCTTAATCTCTTGCTGTAGAATCCTGATTGCTTTTGTAATTGTAGCTGCAAAATACAATGAAACTGGAACGCATACTGCAATAACTAAAAGAGTTATAGCTAAGCCTACCATACCAATATAAAACAAAGTTTTATTTAGGAATAGCGTCGTTCCATTTCTAAGACGTTCCAATTCCTGTTCTAATTTTTTTGCCTTTATTTTGTTTGATGGAGCAAGATACTGTTTTAAATTTAAAAAAGCTATAACATCGTAATCAGTCCCTTTAACGTGCAAAGCACTGAGATAAATTAATGTAGGTTTGTTATCAATTTGGAAAGTATAATAGCCCTTATAATCCTGATGTGTTTCGCTTTTCTTTATAAGATCCGGACATTCATCTAACCATTGATGATAGTTTTTGTTGATATACTCAGGCTTTAAACTCAAGACTATTTTGCTTTTATCTACTACTACTAGTTGGATATAATCAAATTTCTTTGTGTGAAAAGCCATCAACTGGTTCAAATTTTTATTCTTACGGAGTATATTATTATCTAATTTGTTGCCAGAAGTATGCTTTATATGTAGCAGTTCATCGGAAATATCATCCACAATTAATTGCAGATATTTTTCTGATAAAGGAGTAATTAGATTGTTTGTAGTTTCATTATATTTTTTGACAATGCTATTAATTGATTTGAATGAAAGTGCTGTATAAGTTTTTGCCAGGCCTTTTTCAAAAAAATAGTGAATAGTTGAAAGAGCAATTATTATTATAAATGAAGTAAAAAGTAGCGCCGCTAGAATTCTTGTCTTGATTTTAGTATTTTTCATTGGAAATAATAGCTTTATTCTATAAGTTATTTAATTTTTTTTTGGCAAAAAACGCTTTAAATAAGTATTATAGTGTAAATACAAGTATAATGCAATACGGTTACTTGTTGTAGCTATAATTTATTATCAGATTTGATTTATACATAATATTGAAAACTATGTTTTCTCTGTGTAGTTTACACCTTGGTGTTTATTTTGTGTAATTTATGAAATAACAGGTTTGCTACAGATGAATGAAAAAGATTTTTTAAATACAATATTTCCAATGCTGAAGCAGGGCGGTGATGTTGTAGTAGGTCCCGGGGATGATTGTGCTGCAGTTGATGTTGGGGATTCAGAAAATTATCTTCTCCTGGCTGTGGATCAATTAATTTCAACAGTTCATTTTGATCCAGCAGATACTGCACCGGAAGAAGCCGGAGCTAAGCTTATAAATAGAAATATAAGTGATATTGCTTCGATGGGAGGAAAACCGTTGCACGCACTGGTTACTTTGGCTGTGGGGAATCAGAAACCAGACTGGATCACCCAATTTTATAAAGGCCTTTCGAGAGAGGCGGATAAATGGAATATGAGTGTATGTGGCGGGGATGTTGCATTATTAAACAAGTCCGAAAATTTTATAAGTACTCTATCTATAACAGGAAAAGTGAAGAGAGAAAATATTTGTCTAAGAAAAAATGCATGTGCCGGTGATTTTTTGTATGCTACTGGCACTTACGGGAATTCATATGCTACTAGGCATCACCTAAATTTTATCCCAAGAGTAAAAGAGGCTGCTTTTCTCGCTTCCGGAGATATACCCAAACCGACCCATTTTTCTGAATTGCATGAGGAATCTCAGAGGGAAAAACAGCTGCCGAAAGCTCTAAATAAAAATAGGCTTGCCTATACTACTGCAATGATGGATGTAAGTGATGGCCTTTTACTTGATGTTCAAAGAATGGCAGAAGCTTCTAAAGTAACAATAAAACTTTTTATAAATGCTATTCCATCAAGAACCCCTCTGCTTCCTGTCAAAAATATTATTTCAGACGGTGAAGATTATGAGCTGATATTCACAGTTAAGCCATCGCTTGAGAAAAAACTTTTAAATGATTGGCCCTTTAGTGATGTAAGGCTAACAAAGATCGGCGAGGTTATGCCATTTCATAGCAGTTCTGTTGTTGATGAAAATGATATGGATTTGTTTGAGAAGTTTTCCAATATTGGCTATGACCATTTTTTGAAAAAGTAAAAGATATAAAAACAAGGTTTATCTTGAAATATCATTATTTTTTGCGTTGACATATTTTATTCTTAGATTATATTTGAAACTTTATTTAAGCCGAAGTGGCGAAATGGCAGACGCGCTAGATTCAAAATCTGGTGGGGGCGACCCCGTGTCGGTTCGAGTCCGACCTTCGGTACTCTCTTT